>NZ_JBISEO010000010.1:0-154350 GCF_044383795.1 Paenibacillus sp. JSM ZJ436 | reverse complement strand
CGAGTTGCCGTGGATGAGACTTCTGCACGCCGTGGCCATCGTTATATTACGTTGTTTGTAGATGTCGATACCAAGTTAGTGCTGTACGCGACGGAAGGCAAAGGGAAAGATACCCTTGTACGCTTTCACAACCATTTGCTGGATCAAGGCGTAGAACCCGCACAGATACAGGAGTTTTGCAGCGACATGTCGGTCTCTTTTATAAGCGGGATTGAAGAGCAGTTTCCCACAGCAGCATTGACTTTCGATAAATTTCATGTGATGAAGTTGGTCAATGAAGCCGTTGACGATGTGCGTAAATCGGAACAAAAAGAAGCTCCGCAACTCAAGAAAACAAAGTATCTCTGGTTAAAGAATGAAGCCAATCTAAAGACGGAGCAGAAGGAAGAACTGCAAAGTCTCAAAGACAGCAACTTGAAGACGGGCAGAGCATATCGCTTAAAGCTCGCGATGCAGGACTTATGGACGACGCCTCATCTACTTGCTGATGTGTATCTTCGTGAATGGGTCGGCTGGGCGAGACGATCTCAACTGGAGCCCATGATGAAACTTGCTAAAACCATTAAAACGCATGAAGAAGGCATACTTCGATGGTTTCATAGTAAGATGACAAACGGATTGCTTGAGGGTATTAATGGACTTGTTCAAGCTTCTAAACGCAAAGCTCGCGGATACCGAAACGTGAATAATTTGATTGCTATGGTTTACATGACTGCTAACAAAACACGACTTCCAGCCCTCGCTGCACGAAGGAGTTGAACTCGTCAGTTCCCTCTTTCCCTTTATACCAGATTTTAAAGAAACTCTCAGATCTAAGCGATCCTATGAATCTACAGAATTCGGTGTTAGCCACTCAATTCAGCGAAGAGCCTTAATTTTATATACAGAACCAATTTTTAGGATACTACAATTTGCATAACCATTAATTTCATACTAAAATTTACCTTATAATGGTGATTGATCACTATTATTGTATTAATACAGAGTGTGAAAGGAGGTTGTTGAAATTAAGGGGAGTTTGCAGGAATTAATATTAGACACACTTTGAATACCAATTAACTTAAGGAGGTAGC
The DNA here is from genome assembly GCF_044383795.1 of Paenibacillus sp. JSM ZJ436. Lineage (NCBI taxonomy): Bacteria > Bacillati > Bacillota > Bacilli > Caryophanales > Paenibacillaceae > Paenibacillus > Paenibacillus sp. JSM ZJ436. Next base: position 153,277 of record NZ_JBISEO010000010.1, on the reverse strand, counting down.
AATGATAATGAAACTAAGATTGTCCACATTTCTATTAGTAATAGCATCATTACTTTTTACGAGCAGTATATATGCAAATAGCACCGATAATTCTAGTGAAGATGATATTATTACTATTTTAGCTGACGGGATTACTTCATCAAACAGTAGAGAACTTGTAGTTCAGTATGGAGAAAATGGCGGTTTGTTATTTTCGTTTGTAATGTACAATCATTCTCAAATGAATTGGAGTAATAGTCCGGGAAACTTTACAAATTTCAAAAAATCAGATTCAATTTTAGGATTGCCTGCTGGTGCTGGAACAAACGTAGCTAGATGCAATACTCAACTTGGTATTACTCCAAGAACTGTTGTTGGCTCTTCTTCAGAAGTTAGCCTCCCTTACATGGGAAGTTATTATGTAGACCCTAAATCATGGGATGGATACTGGGGAAGAACTTCTTCTAATCAGTCGGCAGGCAGCACCTTTGCTACCCGTTATTCCCCTTTCTCAATAACTTTCAAAAATCAAGTAAATGCCATGGCTGATCCGAGTATGTGTATGGGTGGAGGATCAGTTCAAAATTCATACACTATAAATCACTAACAGGGAGGTATATACATGAAGAAAAAATATTTACTGGTTCCCGCCGCAGGGGTTTGTGCTTTAGCTATGATGTTATCAATGGTTTCGGCTTCATCTAATAACAGTAATTCAAAATTAATCAGTCAATCATTTGATGAGATGAAAGTAACGATTGATAAGATCGATAAGATCAGTGCTGTACAAAATCAAAATTTGGCATCTTTTGATACACTGAAAGTAGACGTAGAAGACTTTGTTTTTTACAAAGCAAATGCACAATTGGTTGCGAAACTGAAAAATACTGAAGTGCCCAGTGATCAGTATCTAATTGATAATATGCTAAAAGACAAATTAACTGCATATGAAGCTATACAGCAAGGAATTACTGTGAGCGACGAGGAAGTACAAAAAGAGATCGATTTTCAACGAGATGTATTTGAAAATCAAATGGATTTGTCATCTCCAGAAGTACAAGATGTTTACGATATGATGAAGAACAGAATTAGAATCACAGGATTATCTGAAGAGGAATTTTGGAAGGCTGATTTCGTTAAACAAGGTTATAAAGATGCATTATTGGAAGGGAAGTTAATGAATTCTTTGCGTGGGGACGATAGAACTTTTGAAACCATTGAAGACTTCCAGAAATACAAAGAAGAATTATTAACCAAGTATAAGGATAAAGTCAGGTTAAATCTTGACGTACTCAACAACATCTGATTTTCCAAAGAATTGTTTCTAGGTGTAAGAATTACATTCCCCAAGGATCTATCTTCTCAATGACCGAAGAAAGGATCAAATTTATAGCTTAAACTTCATTAGCAGAGTATCTAGTGGTCTTCTCAAGTTATGAAGTGATAATTCTTGCTCGCCAACTCAGCTGAGGTATATTGGAAGGAATAAAATAAACCTTGTGAGCGGAAGTACCGCAGACACTGACCTTTAGGGGTAGAAGTCTGCGGTTTTTTATGTTCAGGTTAATATAGGAGGATGTTAGGATGAAGAACTGCACATTTTGTTCAACCAAAACCGCTATGCTGTTCACACATATGGACTATGATTCAGGGGAGTTTTGTATTGAGTGTTATTTGTAGTTGCATGGTTCGTGTGGGGTTTGTAGCTTTCCATTGGTTCCGTTAGGGATTGAATTGGATGTGGATTATCTACTAAAAGCAAAGTTCATCGGCCCGCATAAACGGCCCCGCATACCCGGGCTTTGCCCACACCCGGCTTACTTCCGCTTCTTCTCAGCCGCAGCCTCCGGCACCGGCACGGTGCGGAAGAAGGCCTTGATTTCCTCCCGCCGTGTCTTCGGCAGGAGGATGTACAGAATGTCGTCTTCGAGGAGCAGGGTCTGCCCTCTTGGCGTAATAATCTTGCCCTCCCTCACGATCGCGTTGATCAGCGCGACGTGGGGGATCTGGGATTCCCGAAGCTCCTTGCCGGCGACCCGGGAGCCGGGCTCCACGACAATTTCGATAATTTCCGAATTGGTCTGGCCCATGGATACGAGCTCCAGACTGTGGGGCACGGATACTTTTTTGCCGCCGGAAAGGCCTAGCTTGTTAGCTAATGGTGTAATAGTCGCCCCTTGAATGAGTGCGGACGTCAGCACGACGAAGAACACAACATTAAATAGCAGCTGGCTTCCTTCCAGTCCGGCCATCATCGGATAAGTGGCCAGTACGATCGGTACGGCCCCGCGCAGCCCCGCCCAGGAAATAAACGTAATCTCCTTCAGGTTGAAGTTCAGAAACCTCAGGCTGATAAACACGCCAATAGGACGCGCAACGAACATCAGCAGGAGAGACAAGGCAAGTCCTTGCCATACAATATGAATCAGCTGATTCGGGAACACGAGCAATCCCAGCAAAATAAACATCAGAATCTGCATCATCCACGCAAAGCCTTCATTAAAGCGGAAGATGGAGTGCCGATACGTCAGATCCGAATTGCCGACCAGCACGGCCATGACGTAAACGGCGAGCAGCCCGCTGCCCTGCAGCAAAGCCGTGACACTATACGTAAGAATCGCCAGGGCCATCGAGAGCACGGGATAGAGCCCGGACGAATCCAGATTGATTTTGTTAATAATCCAGACCGAGGCTTTACCGAACAGCAGTCCGGCGGCGAGGCCCAGTCCCATTTGCCAGAACAGCCCCAGCACCATCGACCATACACTGGTATCCGGCTGCATGATGAGCTCGATCAGGGCAACGGTCAAAAAGATCGCCATCGGGTCATTTGTCCCCGACTCGGCTTCCAGCGTAGAGGTCAACCGGGGCTTGATATTCTTGTTGCCCAGGACAGCAAATACGGCTGCGGCGTCCGTGGAGCCGACGATGGCTCCGAACAGCAGGCCTTCCAGCCAGCTGACGCCCAGAATATATTTGGCCAGCACCCCGATAATTGCAGTCGTAATAAACACGCCAACGGTGGCTAGCGTGACGGATGGGATAATAACTTTTCTAGTGCTGGACCATTTGGTCTGCAAGCCGCCCTCAAACAGGATCACAATCAGAGCAAGCACCCCGAACAGTTGAGTCAGAAAGGCACTATCATAATAAATAAACCGGCTGAGGATCATCCCGACCGCAATAAAGAATACAAGGGAAGGGACTCCTAACCGGGAAGAGAATTTCGTGGTAAAGACTCCGATCACTAACAAGGCTGAAAATAATAAAACGGAACGATCGACTGTGAACTCCAAACGGCATTCCCCCTCTGCTGCACTCATAAATATTGTAGCCCAAAATGGCACAGACGACAAACCGGATACAAGATGTAGATGTCTGACCGGAAGTGATCACATGCTTGATGTCAAGCGGATTCTAGGGAATAATGAAAGTACATACCTTATTTAAAGAGAGGGAGAGGACGCATGAGGATGGCAGCGGCGGTGCTGCTGGCCGTATGGCTTCTTCTGATGGGCTATCAGTTTTTTACGATGGAGCCGATCGGATTTCAGGGAGAAGTCGTTCATTACATCGGCGGATGTCTGTTGTTTTTTCAGCTGCTGGCGTGGCCGTTTGTGTTCAAGGTACCGAAGGTGACTTGTGGGTTTATGCTGTTTCTCGCGCTGCTCTCCTGGGGTGTGGCGAGGGCCATGAATCCGGCGTACTACGCCTTTGTGGCGGTCAATGCAGTCTTTGCGCTGCTGAGCTATGGCGGTCATCGGGAGCTGGCCCGGGCAGCCTCGGGTAAAAATATCTAACCTTAAATTTCCTGATCCTCCCCGGCTGGCTTGCCATGTATGTTAGAATGGAGGCTATTACTTGGCCGTGCTTAACGCATGGTGTGATGGATGACAAGGAGGAAGATATGGATTTTATTCAAGACTGGCTGATCAATATGGGCGTTGAAGGCGCGATGGTTACCTATTTGGCTAATGGCATCATGATTGCGGTCATTGCCTTGCTGAGCATCATTGCGAACTATGTAACCAAGCGCGTTGTGCTGAATGTGTTAACCTACTATATTCACAACAACCGTTATCAATGGGACAATTATTTGCTGGAGCGAAAGGTATTTCACAAGCTGTCACATGTGGTGCCTGCCATTATCATATATTATTCTTCTTATTTGTTCCCGGCGTACCAGCATCTGATTGAAAAAGGAGTCATGCTCTACATCATCGTCGTTGTGCTGATGGTGCTGAATGCGTTCTTGAATGCCATCAATGACATCTATAACACATATGAGGTTTCCAAAGCCCGGCCGATCCGGGGATATGTGCAGGTTGTGAAGATTTTTATCTATATTATCGGGGCTATTCTGCTTATCTCCAACATGATCGGGGAGAGTCCGGTCATCCTGCTTAGCGGGATTGGCGCGCTGTCCGCGGTCATCATGCTCGTATTCAAGGATTCCATTCTGGGTCTGGTAGCAGGCGTGCAGCTAACCTCAAACGATATGGTCCGTGTGGGTGATTGGATTGAGATGCCGAAATATGGCGCGGACGGCGATGTGCTGGACATTTCCCTGAACACCGTGAAGGTACAGAATTTTGACAAGACGATCACGACCATTCCGACCTACGCGCTGATCTCGGATTCCTTCAAGAACTGGAGAGGGATGCAGACCTCCGGCGGACGGCGGATCAAGCGGTCCATCTATGTGGATATGAGCAGCGTGTCCATCAGCAGTCCGGAGATGATCGAGAAGTTCAGAAGCATTCACTGCCTTCAGGACTATATCGCGCAAAAAGAGCTTGAGATCCAGCAATACAACCTGGAGCACCAGATTGACGAGCTGAACAAGGTTAACGGCAGAGCTCTGACCAATCTGGGCACATTCCGGGTGTATATCGAATGCTATCTAAGGCGCCATCCCAAGATTCACAAGGGTATGACCTGCATGGTCAGACAGCTTCAGGCCGGAGAGAACGGTCTGCCTCTGGAGATTTATGCGTTCACGAACGATATTGACTGGGGGGTATTCGAGAATGTGCAGGCTGACGTATTTGATCACATTATTGCAGTGGCACCGGAATTCGGGCTTCGTGTATTCCAGAATCCTTCCGGTCATGACCTGAAGCAGATGCTGACACCAGAACAGTCGGAACGGCCAGAACGCGGCTACTCGTAACCTGCTCCCTACAGCACAAAAGCACATAAAAAAACCTCTCTTCGCAGCCTGGCTGTGGAGAGAGGTTTTTTGTGTGTGAGCTAGTAAGCAGCTCAGGTCTACTTATCTCGGTTTAACCCGAATACGTAGGATTCCAGCATATCCCGAAGTGAATCGAAGGATTCCGGGCGCGCGCTGTATTTGTAGCGCTCCCCTTGCTTTTTTAGATGCATCCGGAGAAGTCCGGCTGTTTTGAGCAGAGAGAGATGATAGTGGAGATTGCTCTTGGACAGCTTGGTCTTCTGCTGAAGCTCGGTAAACGTGACAGGACCGGCGGCCAGGATATGCAGCAGAATCAGGCGCTTCTCATCGGCAAGGCTCTTGATCATCCGCAGCATCTGGCTGGTCGGTGTATCCTCATTCATCTGCTCATCATCAACGGCATAGCTGACGACAAGCTGCTTGTCGTTCATAATATCGATCCGGTTGAGCGGCTTGATGTGGTAGGTGGGAATCAGCAGAATAAATTCCAGTTCTTCCTCCAGGTCAAGCACCACCCCGCTCGTGGCAGCATCAATCAGGTCAGGATAAGATAAGGTCCGGCTCAGCTCCTCCACGCGGGCGGCGGAACGCTGAAGGCTGCCAAGGATGTGGTCCGAAATATGGCAGGCCTGCTGCCATTCCCGCAGTACATCCACACTCCCGTCACGGAACGCCTTCAAGCCAATGCTCATGCCGGGACCCTCCTCCAGATAAGGGGAGAGCCTTTCATACAATTCACCCTCGCCCAGCTCCGCCATCCAGTTCAAGTAAGCGTCAATCTCATGCTTGGCAGGGCTGTCCAGGATTAATAAATGCAAAAAAGAAATATGATCGCAGAATTGAAGCTGATCCAGCCGGGCATCGAAGGAGTCCGACAGATGCTTCTCCATCTGCTTTCTCCACTTGTTTCCCAGATCGTGAAGCTGGTTCTTTCGGTCTTGATAGGCAAACAAGCTCGTCACAAGCTCATGCACGGGAGAGTAGTCGATGTGGATCACGGTCATACCTTCAATTCGCTCCTTCTCAAGTTCAGGTCAAACACAAGTTTAACATACTTGGGCTAAAAAAGGATTGCAAAAATAAAAAGTTCATGTATTATTGAACTTAACAGATAAGTTCTAAAAAATATGAACTTCATGAATGAGCGGATACGGAACCTATTCTGATGATCATCCCATTTTAGGAGGGACAACAATGCATAATTGGTTTGGTGCAGAGTATTTAATTGATGAACAGCAGAAGGATTTAGAGAGAGAGGCCTGGGAGGCGTGGAAGTATGTACAAGAGCAGCAAAGGGATAAGAAACAAATCAGCAAATACACTGAAATCACACGGGAATACAGAAAAATCTTGCGAGGACTCAAATTTTTGCTCCAGTCTCTGTTCACACCCCGGCATGGGAGCAAGAAACGGAAAGCGGGCAGGATCTAACGTGGATTTGCTGAAGAATCTCAAACTTAACGCACGAGAGGATGCTGTGTTATCTGCCATCCTGTCTTTGCCGCCAACGATGAGCCAGCCCATGTATTTATACTATTATGAAGGCTTCAGCACCCAGGATATCGCCAAAGTATTGCAAATTCCAATCGTTAACGTCCGAAACCGAATGAGCCGGGCCCGGAAAAAAATTATGCAGAGCCTGGGAGCGCAGCATGGGGGATTTGTGGACGGGAGGCGTAAAAGGCATCAGCCGGAGTGTGAAATGCTGTGACCTTCCGAAGCCAGACAAGACCGACCTGTCTATAACACAAAACGGCTCTGCGAAATCATGATGATCTCGCAGAGCCGTCTCTCTAGTTACAGCTTAGTACAGCAGAGCCGCCTGGCGCTTCAGATGATCCTCAATGACCATGCAGGCCATTGCCTCGATCACAGGCACGACACGGGGACAGATGCACGGGTCATGACGGCCGATCGTCCTGATCTCGCGGTCATTCCCTTGAGTGTCTACCGTCTGCTGGGACAGAGAGATCGAAGAGGTTGGCTTCACCGCAACGCGAAACACGATTTCCTGTCCTGTGCTGATGCCGCCGATGATACCGCCGGCATGATTGGTTTGGAAGCCGGAGTTATCCATCTGGTCATTATGCTCGCTGCCACGCATGGAAGCGGCCTGAAAGCCTGTGCCGAATTCGATGCCCTTGATGGCGCCGACCGACAGCATCGCCTTGGCCAGCTCAGCATCCAGCTTGTCAAAGACCGGCTCGCCAAGGCCTGCTGGAACACCGGTGATGCGGCATTCCACAATACCGCCGCAGCTATCGCCTTCCTCAGCGAGCTTCTCGATCTTGCGGACCATGAGCTCGGCTGCGGCCGGGTCACACGCGCGAACCGGGTTGCTTTCGATTGCAGCCGGATCAAAGGTTTCGCATTTAATGTCCCCTACCTGGGTGGTATACGCCAGCACACCAACGCCTTTCAGCTCCAGCAGCTTGCGGGCTACGGCACCTGCGGCCACACGTCCTGCTGTTTCACGGCCTGAGGCTCTGCCGCTGCCGCGGTAGTCGCGAATCCCGTATTTTTTCTCATAGGTCCAGTCGGCATGTCCGGGTCTGTACATATTCTTGATATCATCATAGCTGGACGGACGCATATCCGTATTGTTCAACAAAATGCACAGCGGTGTGCCTGTAGTCTTGCCTTCGAAGATCCCGGATACGATCCGGATCTTGTCATATTCCTTACGTGGGGTGGTCACTGAGGACTGACCCGGTCTTCTCCGGTCCATCTGTACCTGAATGTAAGACTCGTCGAGCTCCACGCCCGGCGTAACGCCTTCTACAATAACTCCGACAGAATCACCATGGGATTCGCCGAAGGTGGTCATCTTGAATCGTTCTCCAAATGTACTGCCTGCCATAACCATGCCTCCATGTTCTTGAAGTTTCTCTTTTCTTAGTATAACGGTATACTTGAAATAAATGAAATTGTTATTATTGAGCTTTGTCATAGAGAGGGTTGATGACAGAATGCTGAAGACCAGCATGGAAGGGTACCGGGTGTTCTTGGCGGCGGCAGAGTCGCTTAATTTAACCAAAGCGGCCGAGCAGCTGCATCTGACGCAGCCCTCGGTGAGTTATGCCATCAAGCAGCTGGAGACATCGCTCGGAGTGAAGCTGTTTGAGCGATTGTCTAAAGGGGTGCGGCTGACGCCGGAGGGAGAAGTGCTGTACATTCGGGTGCAAAAAAGTTTCGCAGAGCTGGAGTCCGCCGAGAAGGAGCTTTCGAAGCTGCGGGAATATAAAGAAGGCCAGCTGCGCATCGGAGCCAATGGAGCGATGATTAAAGAGCTGCTCATTCCGCTGCTGGACAGCTTCCACAATCATTACCCCGGCATCCGCATTCAGCTGGTGCAGGAAAGCACAGGAGCGGTTGTGCAAAAATTGAAGGACGGGACGCTGGATCTGGGCTTTGTCCATCTGCCGGTAAAGGATGAGGAGATCACCAGCTGGAGCTATGAGACCTTGCCTTATTGTGTCGTCGTGGGCGAGAGCTTTCGGACATGGGCGGGGGCAGGGGAGCCGCTGTCTGCCGCAAGGCTTGCGGAGCTGCCGCTGCTGCTGTTATCCTCTGGCAGCTCCACCCGTTCTTTTATTGAGGGATGGTTTCTATCGCAGGGCGTAGAGATACAAGGGGATTTCGAACTGAACAGCCTGGATATGCTGGCTGAGTTCGCAGAGCGGGGCTACGGAGCGGCCTTCCTGCCAAGAAGCTTCGCCGAGAAACGCATTCAGCAGGGCAAGCTGCTCATGCTGAACACCGCTCTGCCGCTGCCGGACCGCGAGATCGGCATCGCTGTCCGCAAGGGGGGAGCGCGGTCTCTGGCCGCCAGCGCATTTATGAAGCATCTGGAGACTGTGAGGGAATAAACTTACATTGATAAAGCAAAGGAGGCTGCGGCATGGATATGATTCAGCGAATGCCAGCCTGACAAATGAAATCCACGAAACAAGAGGAGGCGGGAGATGGATAACAAGTTATGGTATTTATCAAAGGTCAGCATTTTTGAGGCGCTGGCTGAGCAGGATTTGCAGGAGCTGGACCAGATCGCGCCGATGACTCATTTTGATGCGCTGCCTAAGGGCACATTGATCCAGACGCCGGATACGAACCGCGACGGGCTGTTTTTCATTAAGCAGGGCAAGCTTCGGCTTTACAAGATCAGCCTCGAAGGCAAGCAGTTCACGGCAGGCATTCTGGGCAAGGGCAATATGTTCGGCGAGATCGACACCTTCTCGTTCGGAACCGGCGGCATTTATATAGAAACATTGGAAGAGACGATGATCTGTTCTATTCCACGCGAGCAGTTTGAGGCCTTCTTATCCAAAAGGCCGGAGCTGGCTATGAAGCTGCTGGCTGAATTCAGCACCCTCCTTCGGGAGCGGGATGAGATGCTGGAGAAGCTGGCATTTGGCGATTTGCGGGAACGGGTGCTGCACCTGCTTCTGAAGCTGTCCGAAAAGTTCGGCATCGGCAAGGAAGACCCGGTCAAAATCGATCTCGCCCTGACGCACCAGGAGATCGCGAATATGATCGGCGCCACGCGCGAGGCCGTCACGGTTGTGCTGAATGAGCTGGTTAGGGACGGCATGCTGGAGACGGGCCGCAAGAGCATTGCGGTATACCAAGCGGGGTCAAGAAGCTGTCTGGAGCTAGGCTGCAAAAGCAAATAAGCATGCGACATCCGGAGAAACCTATAACTTTTTATAGGTTTCTTTTCTTTTGTAAGTTACATTACAGAACTAGAGAGAGGAGATGGTCTACAATGAGTTCAACTTACAGAAAAGGAGTGAACAACATGGGAGCCGTTACTTTAACGCAATCCACGTTTCAAGAGCAAATTGATCAGGGGGTCACACTGGTTGACTTCTGGGCACCTTGGTGCGGACCGTGCAAAATCCAGATTCCAATCATTGAGGAGCTGTCCACGGAGCTGGATCAGGCTACCATTGCGAAGGTGAATGTCGATCAGGAGCCGGAGCTTGCGTCCAAATACGAAATTATGAGTATTCCGACACTGCTTCTTTTTAAAGATGGAGAGCTTGTGGATAAAATGGTTGGTCTTCAAAGCAAAGAAGTATTGAAGAACAAATTAAATATATAATCTTACCCCCAAAAGGGAGAGGACGCATTTGGCGTAAATGAGGATGTGAAGCAGTCCGGTCTGGCCTCCATGGGCGAGCGCGACGGACATCCAAGCATCGCCGAGCTGGTTGCTGCCGACTACCAGATCATCACCCTTTAATCCGGCGCACCGCTGCCGGTTATGATATAATACATCTCATGTGCCGAAACCGGCCGGAGAGGTTAGACGATGAGCTGAAGGAGGATGCAGAGCATGGATCGAATTCAAAGCAAGCAGCAATATGAGGATCTGATTAACCGCGAAGGGCTGACGGTCATTAAATATGACGCCACCTGGTGTCCGGATTGCAAGACGCTGGACAAATTTATGCCTGACATCGTAAGCAAGCATCCCGACAAGGAGTTTTATGCCCTGGATGTGGAGCAGCTGGAGGATGTGGCGAGCCATAATGAAGTGCGCGGCATTCCAAGCCTGCTCGTGTATCAAAATGGCGTGAAGCTGGCACATCTGCACAGCAAGTATGCCAAGAAGCCGAATCAGATTTCAGAGTATCTGGAGACACTGGAGTCCAAGAACTGAATCTGGTCATGAAATAGCAGCCCCGGTCTGACACAGCCGGGGCTGCTTCCTTAACGAATGGCGGGAAAACAGCGAAAGTGCATTCTAAACATACAAAAGTATAGTAACTTATTATAAACTGGTGTATAATCAGATGGTATAGATGATATTACAAATACAAATTTGAATATGGATCTTCGGGGTAGGGTGAAATTCCTGACCGGCGGTGATGGCATGAATCTCTTAAGGCATTCATGTATAAGCCCGCGACTCGCTGTATGGTTTATACAGCGACTGACCTGGTGGAACTCCAGGGCCGACGGTAAAGTCCGGATGGGAGAAGATCAATAACAGGTGTGCTGCGCGGTTTTTTGAACGGCGTGAGCAGGCTTGTTTGGTCAGCCCCCGAACTCTCGATTCCAGGATGGAATGGACAGCCGGGGGCTTTCTTGCGGTAAGACTCCGTATTCGAGGATAGGAGAAGTTAATGATGGCACGTGCAGGCACCAACTCCAATCTCCATGCAGATGGAAGGAATTACTCTCGGCTTCACGCAGGAGGAGGCTTCTGGCTCGTCGCTCTGGGAGCCGCGCTCTGGGGGATTAACCCCTTGTTTCGGGTGACGTTATTGAACTACATGACCTCGGCGCAGATTGTGATGCTGGAGCATCTGCTCATCTCGCTGATCGCGGTGCCCATTCTCTGGCGTAACCGGGCAGAGCTGCTCTCTTTGAGCTGGAAGCATGCGGGGGCGCTATTGTTCATTTCTTGGGGCGGCTCGGCGCTTGCCACCATTCTGTTTACGGCGGGGTTGTCGAGCGGCAATCTGAATGCTGTGCTGCTGCTGCAAAAGCTTCAGCCGCTGTTTGCCATCATTCTCGCCAGCCTGCTGCTGAAGGAGCGGCTGCCGCGCCATTTTGGCTGGCTGCTGGGCATTGCGCTTGCTGGAACCTATATGCTGACCTTCGGCCTGTCGCTTCCGGGCGGGAATTGGGGACAATATCTTCAGGCCGGGAGCCTGATGTCTCTGGGAGCCGCTGCTCTGTGGGGCGGCTCCACGGTCATGGGGCGGATGATGGTCGGCAAGATCAAATACGAAACCGTAACCTCGCTCAGGTTCGTGCTGGCGCTTCCACTGCTTTCCATGATTTCCTGGAGCGAGGGCGCAGCCTGGAATCTTCCGGCAGCCGGAACGGCGGAAGGTGCAGCTGTCATACTGAATCTGTCGGGCCAGGCGCTGCTGGCGGGACTGCTGAGCCTGATGATCTATTACAAGGGCCTGACGACAACGAAAGCGTCCGCTGCGACCCTTGCCGAGCTGAGCTTTCCAATGGTCGGTGTGCTAATCAACTGGATGGTCTTCCAGGAAACCATCACCCTTGCACAAACGCTGGGCTTCGTGCTCATCTGGCTGAGTCTGTATCTGCTCTCCAGGCAATCAAATCACGCTGCGGCAGCCGAGCAGCAGCCGGCACCCTATAGGCAGGCCAGCGCCTGAAGCAGCATCCTATGGGGTTGTGCGCTTGCCAATCTTAACAAGACTGCATCTGCAAGATTTCAGATCTGTGCCCTGCAGTCTTTTTTGTCGATTTTCATTGAAAAAAATGTAATTTAAAAGAGGAATTGGCGCTGCAGCTATCGAATTTAATCGAAAGACTGAATCTCGTAATGACTGGATTGATGCATATGAATCTGAATCTGGATATGAACACTGTATTCATCTGCCTCGTCACAGGGCATGTGTTTACCATATTGTTAATTTGGGCATACCGCCGGGGGCATGACAGGGACCGGGCGGTTAATGCTTTTTATGCGGCAAAGATGCTGCAGGCAGGCGGATGGATGCTTGCCATGTTTCGCAATGAAGCCCCTGACCTCCTGACGGTATATGCGGCTAACACGCTGTTGTTCATGGCAGCTGCATGCGAAGCGGCAGCGCTGCTGCGGCTGGTGGATGCTTTCGACCGGCGTACCCGGGCTATGTATATCATGCTGACCGCCGGGTGCCTGATACTGTTTTATTCGGTTGCACTGGGGACGGGCATGGAGAAATACCGGATCGTTGCTGCCTCCTTCGGGCTGTCCCTGTATTTTATACTGCCAGCAGTCAAGATGCTGCGCCGCGCTCGTGCTTCTCTCTTAATGAAGATCACCGCCTTCACGAGCATCCTGATCGCAGGAGGCACCTTCGTAAGGGGCATCGTGACTTTGACAACAGAAGGGCCGACGTCGCTGTATGAGCCGAATGTGTTCCAGCCGCTCGCCTTCCTGCTTCTGTTTCTGCTCTTATTTATGGGAAACACCAGCTTTGTGCTGCTGTCCAAGGAGCGAGCGGATGCCGAGCTGCTGCGGCTGGCCAGCTATGATGATCTGACCGGTGTGCGCAACCGCAGAACCTTCATCACTGAAGCGCGGCTGGCGCTGGAGCAATGCCGCAGGAAAGGGGCACCGGTTTCCTTTATGCTCATGGATGTAGATGAATTTAAGGACATTAACGACACCTATGGCCATGATATGGGCGATCGGGTGCTGCAGGAGTATGCCGGTCTGGTTCAGGCAGCACTGGAGCCGGGAGATCTGCTGGGACGCTATGGCGGTGATGAGTTCGTGGTGCTGCTGCCCTTTGCCGACGAGCGAGCCTCTGATGTGGTAGCCGAGGCGATCCGGCAGGCAGCCGAGGATTCCCGGCATGGTTCTGGAATTCCGTTTACGCTCAGTATCGGAGTGGTCACGGTGCATATGAAGGATAGGATGTCCATCGACAAGCTGTACAAGCTGAGCGATATTGCACTTTATGAGGCGAAGCAGGCCGGCCGGAACCGGGTCATGCGGACCCTCCCGGACGTACATGCTAAGGGAGATGGCATTGCGGCGGAAGCGGCAGGGTAAGGACAGCAGCAGACTAACGGCAAGGCGGCGCAGAGAGACTCTGGCCGTCTTTTTTATATATGCTGAGATCTGCCGTCTCTCCGCCCGGATAACGAGAAGCCGCGGCACATGCCGGTGCTCCTCGTTATCCGGGCGGCTTTTTCGGGTAAAGATAAGGTACAACAATCCCGAAGGAGTGAGGAAGATGAAGGAATTTGATTACTCCCTGGATTACAAGCAGCTGGACCTTCGTCAGCAGCCGGAGCTGTACACGGTCGGACGGGGAGAGCAGGGGGTCCTGCTCGTCGAGCCGTACAAGGGTGAGATTTTGCCCCACTGGCGGTTCAAGACCCCGGAGATCGCAAGGCAATCCTCGGAAAAGATATACGAAATGTTTCTGAATTATAAAGATGAAGGCGATTTCGTCGGTATGGATATGGCCAGAAAATTTCTGCAGATGGGCTATACAAGGGCCCGCAGATACACGAACCATAAAGGCGGACGGAAATATTCCAAGGAGGACGGGGCCATTCTGCCTTACCAGAACGACAAGATCAAGGCGGAAGCGGCGGCGATTTTTAAGAAGAAATGGTTTGAAGCGAAGAGTGATCCTGATTATATCAGGATGAAGGAGGAGCACCGGGACCGGTATGAGCAGGAGGAGAAGCGGGAGAAGCAGAAGCAGCATTAAGCATGCCGAAGCGGCGTAGGACATGTGGAGCATTCCGGAGCAGCAGAAGAAGTTTGGAGCGGCGAACATCCGCAGGCTGAAATACGTTATAATAGACATATGATCTACAAAGCCGGGCTCCTGCTCATCGGCAGGGAGCCCGGCTTTGTACGGAAGTGGAGAAGCAGTCAGTAGATATCATCGGAGCCTTCCAATACATAGAGAACAACTCAATAGAAGGACTCCCGCGGCGGAGGAATGGACATGGGTATCGTTTTTACGTTTTTGAACAAGCATCGGGTGGCTGCCCTGGCGGCACTGCTCATGATGATCATCGAGCTTGCCGTCGAGCTGTCGCAGCCGCTGATCATCTCCAAGATCATTGATGAAGGCATTCAGGAGAAGAATTTGACCGTTGTCTGGACTTGGCTGGCGGTGCTGGCGTCAACCGCGGTAATCGCGTTTGCTGCCGGTATCGCGAGCTCTTTTTTCGCTGCACATGCAAGTCAGGGGCTGGGGTATGACATGCGTGACAGGCTGTACGACAAGGTGCAGTCTTTCTCGTACGCAGTGTTTAACAAGTTCGCCACCTCCTCCCTGATCACCCGGCTGACCGGCGATGTAACACAGATTCAGGATACGGTGTTCATGGGACTGCGGTTTATGACCCGCGTTCCGCTCGTCGTCTCGGGAAGCATTATTATGGCACTGGTCATTGATGTTCAGCTCGGATTGTGGCTGGCGTTGACGGTGCCGATGCTATCGATCTTTATCGCCTGGGTGATGAAGAAAGCCGCGGTTTCCTTCAGGCGGGTTCAGCAGCGTCTGGATACCGTGAACGGCGTCATTCAGGAGAATCTGACCGGCATTCGGCTCATCCGCGTCTTCGTGCGCATGGGACATGAAATTCGCCGGTTCGCCTCCTCTTCAGAGCAGCTGATGCAGCGCACCGTATCCACACTGCGCATGACTGAACGGACAATGCCGTTCATTCTGATCGTGATGAATACCGCAATTATCGCGGTGCTCTGGTTCGGGCGGCGTGACATTATGACCGGCAATGCGTCCATCGGGGAGGTCGTCGCCGTGCTCAATTACTCTCTCCGCTGTATCGGGGCGATGTCGATGCTGTCAGGGCTGGTAATGGTACTATCCCGGGCAAGAGCCTCCGCGCTCCGGATCCAGGAAGTACTGGAGACAGAGGATGCTTCCTTGCAGGGTTCTGGGAAGCAAGATGGAGTCCGCACTGGATTGTCCAAGCAGCCTGATATTCCGGTTATCGCGGGCGACGTTGAATTCAATCACGTAGGCTTCAGCTACCCGGGCAGCGATATTACGGTGCTGGAGGAGATCTCCTTCCGCGCGGCACCGGGGGAGCGGATTGCGATTATGGGAGCTACCGGAGCCGGCAAATCCTCGCTCGTCCAGCTCATTCCGCAGCTCTATCAGGAGCATAAGGGCGCGGTGCTGATTGACGGACAGGCAGCCCATAGCTACGCGCCGGACAGCCTTCGCGCCAGCATTGGCTATGTGCCGCAGGAGGTGCTGTTATTTTCCGGTACCGTGAGGGATAATATCGCCTGGGGACGTCAGGATGCCAGTCTGGAGGACATTATGGAGGCGGCGAAGCAAGCCCAGATTCATGAGACGATTCTTCGCCTGCCGAAGAGATATGACACGATGCTGGGACAGCGGGGCGTGAACCTCTCCGGCGGTCAGAAGCAGCGCTTGTCGATTGCCCGGGCACTGGTCCGCAAGCCGGCGATTCTCATCCTGGATGACAGTACCAGTGCGCTGGATGTCAAGACAGAGTCGGCGCTGCTGCAAGCGCTGAAGGAAATTTCGTGCACGACCTTTTTAATTACGCAAAAAATCAGCTCTACCGTGTCGGCAGACCAGATTCTGCTGCTGGATGAAGGGCGCCTGATCGCCTGCGGTAAGCATGAGGAGCTGATGAACGATTCTGCGCTGTACCGCCGAATCTATGAATCCCAGCATGAGGAGGAAACCGCGCATGTTCAGAGCCTTCATTGAACCATTCCGTCAGCCGAGGCCCCGGTTTGAGCTGGGGGAGGGCAAAGGCATATTCACGGGGAAGAACAAGGTCCGCACCCGTAACTGGCAGGGGACGCTGAAGCGGATCTGGTCTTATCTGGCGAAGCGGAAGGGCAAGCTTGCCGTTGTATTGCTCATGGTGCTGCTCAGCTCCGCCTTAGGGCTTCTGGGCCCATTTCTGCTCGGTACCGCGGTCGATCAATTTCTGGAATCGGCGGGCAGCGCCAGCAGCGCGGATGACTGGACCTGGATCTATTTTCTGATCGGGCTGGGCGTCGTGTTTATCCTGCAGGCGATCACGACCTGGCTGCATAACATCTGGATGATCGGCATCGCCCAGGAGACGGTATACCGTATGCGAACCGATCTGTTCACCCATCTGCACCGGCTGCCCATTCCGTTCTTTGGCAAGCGGCAGCAGGGAGAAATTATGAGCCGCCTGACCAATGATATCGAGAATGTGAGCTCTACCCTAAACAGCTCCGCGATCCAGATCTTCTCCAGTGTACTGACGCTGGCGGGTACGGTTACGGTGATGCTGTGGCTCAGTCCGTTGCTGACACTGCTCACCTTTACGGTCGTGCCGCTCATGGCAGCCGGGCTTCGCTGGATTACCCGGCGCACCGGGCCGCTGTTCAAGGAGCGGCAGCGCAACCTGGGCGAGCTGAACGGCTACATTGAAGAAACCTTGTCCGGCCAGCGCGTCATCAAGGCGTTCTCGCAAGAGAAGCGGGTGCTGCGGGAGTTCCGGGAGCGCAATACGAAGATTCGCATGTCCGGCTTCTGGGCACAGACGATTTCCGGCTTTATTCCGAAGCTGATGAACGGCTTGAACAATTTAAGCTTCGCCATCGTAGCCGGCATCGGCGGAATTATGGCTATCAAGGGCTATATTACGATCGGCGTGATTGTCATATTCGAAAGCTATGCCAGACAGTTTACTCGGCCGCTGAATGATTTGGCGAACCAGTGGAATACCCTCTTGTCCGCAATGGCAGGCGCAGAGCGCGTGTTCGAGGTGCTGGATGAAGAGGTGGAGTCCAGGGATGAGGGCCAGGCGGTGAAGCTGGAGCGGGTAGAAGGCAGCGTCTCCTTCCGGAACGTGTCCTTCTCCTATGAAGAAGACGGCGATACGCTCGATGGAATTACGTTTGAGGTGAAGCCTGGGGAGATGATTGCGCTGGTCGGGCCGACAGGCGCGGGGAAGACGACGCTGATCCAGCTCTTGTCCCGATTTTATGATCCGAATGAGGGACAGATTTTACTGGATGGACGGGATCTGTCGACCATTCAGCGCGAGAGCCTGCGATCTCACATGGCATTCGTGCTCCAGGATTCCTTCCTGTTCGAAGGGACGATTCGGGAAAATATCCGCTACGGGCGGCTTCAGGCCACCGACGAAGAGGTGGAGGAGGCGGCCAAGCTGGCCAATGCGCATTCCTTTATCATGCGGATGAATGACGGCTATGACAAGGTGCTGAAGCATGGCGGCAGCGGCATCAGTCAGGGACAGAAGCAGCTGCTGGCGATCGCCCGCGCGATTCTGGCGAACCCTTCCATCCTGGTGCTGGATGAAGCGACGAGCAGTATTGATACCGTGACCGAGATCAAGATTCAGGAAGGGCTGCAGCGCCTGATGAAGGGCCGGACCAGCTTTGTCATTGCACATCGGCTGAATACGATCCGCCAAGCAGACCGGATTCTGGTGCTTCAGGACGGTCGTTTGCTGGAACAGGGCTGTCATGAGGAGCTGCTGGAGCAAAAAGGATTTTATAGTGAGCTGGTCCACAGCCAGCTCAAGAAAACAGCCAACTAAACAAGGGGCAGCCTGTCAGCCCATCCGTCAAGGGGTGGAGGTGTAAGGCTGCCCTTATGTATAAAGGAGACTTGCATGATGAAGGAGCTATTTACACTGGAAGACATTCACACCACACTTGCCAGCCAGCCGCTGGTGGTGCTCGTGCTCAAGACGCAGCATTGCGGGGTTTGCGAGGCCGTGCAGAGCAAGGTAGCTGCAATGCTGGAGCCGCGGGAGCATATTACCGGCATCTACGCCTATATGGAGCATGCTCCGGAGGCCGCGTCCGCCTTTATGGCGCTGACTTCCCCGGTCGTTCTGGTGTTTTATGAAGGGAAAGAAGTATACCGTGCTGCCCGCTTTGTGCGGATGGAGGAGCTGGAGAGGGCGCTGAAGCGTTACGAAGAGGTGATGAAGCTGCCGTAATCCGTGAAGCTGCAATATTTACATTTAAATTGGAAAATGATATTTTATTCTGTGAAGCAGCCCTATATACTGGATACCCGCAATTGCCTGAGGGGAGCGGAGCTGAGAGAAATGGGCTTTGACTACGAAGGTATTGGGTAAGAATAGAAGGAATTGTCCTCCTGCATCCGGGCAATTCCTTTTCTTTTGCAGCATGGACGGTGTGGTGCAGGAGCATTGAAATACATAGGGTTAAAGGGTGAATTCCAATATGCGGTGGAGGAACAGGCTGTGGCTGCGCCTTGCCCAAAGAGCCCTGAAGAATCGGGATCGGGAGCGAGCGCTGGCTTATATGGATAAAGGTAAGGATTCGATAAGTACGCTTCAGGACCAGATTGCCTACGTCAATCTGCTACACGGTGCCGGCCGCTCACAGGAGGGGCTGACGCTGCTGGGCCAGATCATTGACCAGAAGGGAGCCTCCGCCGCTTATGAACGGCGCGCGCACCTGCTAAGGGAGCTGGGACGGGGCGAGGAAGCCATTACGGACCTGGATGAAGCCATTATGTTGAACAAAGACAACTATTTGAACTGGTATACCCGCGGTGTGCTGAATCGGGATTTGGGAAAATATGAAGAAGCCATCCGGGATCTGAAGCAGAGCATCAGCAGAGAGGGGCCGGAGAGTATCATCTCCACCTACTATGAGCTGGGCATGACGTATGTGGAGAGCGGAGATCCTGCCGCTGCCACCCGCTGGTTTCAGCAAAGCATTCAGCGGCCAGAGCGAAGTATACCGATGTACTATTTCATGCTGGCCCGGTGCCTGTGTCATGAAGGGAAGCCAGAAGAAGCAAAGCAGGTGCTGCTGCAGGGGGTAGAGCTGGCGGACCGCTATGAAGCCCAGGCCGATGAGGGCTACGCGCTGTTTGATGAGGCTACGAATTATAGTAGGGGCGCGTTCCTGACATTTCAGCGGCAGATGAAGGAGAGCTTTTCTTTCCGCCTGCTGCTTGCCGATACTAATCTGCAGCTGGGAGACATCGACGGGGGCCTTCAGGCGATTGCTGAAGGATTGGCCAGGTATCCCGGAGAAGTGGAGCTGTATCTGAAGCGGGCCATGCTTCTTTCTGCCGCCGGCAGAGCCGATGAAGCGAAGGAGAATCTGCGGCTGGCCGTGCATCAGGAGCCGGATGATTTAAGGGCCTATGCCGAGCTTCTGCGTCTGCTGCGGGAAGAGGAAGGAGAGGCAGGAGAAGAGGCTGCGCTGGAGCTGCTCACGGTGCTGATGAAGCGTCAGCCGAGAACGCCCATTGTCTGCTATTGGGCAGCAGACAGCCTGTATCGCCTGGGCCGGTACGAGCATGCGCTGGACATGAACAGCCGCCTGCTGGAGGTAGAGCCGGATGATCCGGCCAACTACATCCAGCGTGCAGACATCTACATTGAAATGGGCAGCCTGCCTTCCGCGGAGGAGGCCATGCAGCAAGCCGTGAAGCTGGAGAACAGCCCGGAAATTCATAACAAGCTCAGCTACATTCAATATTTGCAGGGGCATAATGAGGATGCGCTGCTATCCCTCCAGCAGACGGCAGAGCTCGATCCGGAGTATGAGCAGCACCCCGCCTATCAGTCCGCCAGCGGACATATTTATAAGGAGATGGGCATGTGGGATTTGGCTGTTCAGGCCTACAGCCGGGCGATTCGGGCAGAGCCCCGCCAGGTGAAGCTGTACGAATTCCGCGCCGGCTGCTTCCTGGAAACGGGGCAGCTGGAGCAGGCAGCAGCGGATTGCACGCGGGGGCTTGAGCTGGATGGAGATGCTGCGGAGCTGTACAGTCTCCGCAGCTCGGTTTATTACGCAATGAAGGATTATCCGGCGGCTGCACAGGATATGCAGCAGTACCTGCACTTTTACCCCGAGCACCCCGGAGCTTATTACCGACTGGGACAGATGCTGTACAAGAATCGGGAGGAGGAGGCTGCACTGGCTGCTTTTGACCGGGTGCTGTCGCTCATTCCCGAGCATGCGGACTGCTATTTATATAAAGCTCATATTTATTTCGGACAGCTGGAGCCAGAAGCAGCTCTGCAGCACATTGTGAGCTGGGGGCTGTTCTATGATAAGGGGGCCCCGGTCGGAGAGAGAGTAAACGCCATTCGCTCGCTGGAGGGCTTCACAGAGGAGATCCTGGAGGAGGCTGCAGAACGCTTGAGAGGCATGTACGGCCAAAGCCAGTATTTATCCTGAAGCCCGTGAGGGGAAACGACGTGTTATTTCACCATTTTCTGTAATCCTCTGCAATGATACGAAAGTCGTGAAACTGTGGTATGATAGGAGCACTGACTTTTCATTTCAAAGAAACGGCTTTCGCGGCCCTGACAGGCGGCGGGCCGTTTCTTCTTGCGTCTTCACAGCATGGCAAAGGAGGTGATGTCCTGTGATATCCTTGCAGGAGGTCAGCAGAAGCTTTACACAGGGGGACAGCCGCCTTCAGGCTGTGGACCGCGTGACGCTGGAAATTGCAGCGGGCGAAATTCACGGCATTATGGGAGCCAGCGGAGCAGGCAAGTCCACGCTGCTTCGAATGATTAATCTGCTGGAACGCCCGGATGCCGGGAAGGTATTCGTGGGAGGTCAAGAATTGACGGTTCTCTCGGCATCAGCGCTCCGGCAGGCGAGAAGATCGATCGGCATGATCTTTCAGCACTTTAATCTGGTCGGCAACCGGACGGTGGAAGGGAATGTAGGGATGCCTTTAGAGCTTTCAGGCGTGCGCAGGCCGGAGCGGCAGCAGCGCACAGAGGAGCTGCTTCGCTATGTAGGCCTGCTGGAGAAGAAGCATCAGTACCCCGCGAGCCTGAGCGGAGGCCAGAAACAGCGGGTGGCCATTGCCCGTGCCCTGATCTCGCGTCCTAAGGTGCTGCTGTGTGATGAGCCCACCTCGGCACTGGATGAACGAACAGCTTCAAGTATTCTGGAGCTGTTGAAGGAGGTTCATGCCTCGGGAGTTACCATCGTCATGGTTACACATGAGCGGAGTGTCATTGACCGGATGTGCAGCCATGTTTCAGTGATGGAGCATGGACGCATTCTCCGTACGGCGCCGGTAAAGGAGAGCTATCCATGATGGAATGGTGGAACAATCTCTATCAATATCTGGCGGACTACTTCCAGTATGTATCCGGGTATCAGGAGCAGATCTGGAAGGCGATCGGAGAAACGTTCGTGATGGTCGGCATTTCTATTGCCGCTGCCTTGCTGCTCGGGCTTCCTGCAGGCACGCTCCTGTATCTGACTCGAAGGGGACAGCTGCTGGAGAATCCGCTGCTGTTCGCCATCGTCAACAGCCTGGTGAATGTCATACGCTCGTTCCCGTTCCTGCTGCTGGTAGTCGCGATGATTCCGCTCACCCGCCTGATTGTCGGTACTGCCATCGGAACACTTGCCGCCGCTGTGCCGATGTCGGTCATCGCATTTGCGTATTATTCACGGCTGGTCGAGCAGTCGCTGCTGGAGGTCCCCCGGGATGTCATTGAGGCCGCCTCTTCAATGGGAGCATCTACTCTGCAGATTATTGTGAAATTTGTATATGTGGAGGCGCGCTCGGGACTGGTGCTCGGCCTGACGACTTCCATGATCAGCTTCATTTCGTATTCGACGGTGATGGGCATCGTTGGCGGAGGAGGCGTCGGGGACTTTGCGATCCGTTATGGCTACCAGCGCTTTGAATACGAGATTATGGTGTTCACGATCATCATCATGATCATTCTGGTACAGTCCATCCAGTTCGCCGGGAATGTGTGCTCCCGCCTGCTGGATAAGAAATGAGATTCAATCAGCCCGCTACGCCTGCGCGGCATATCTCAACACATATAAAGGAGACAACAACGATGAAGCTATGGAAAATGAATACGGGCCGGCCCTGGGCAGCCCTGCTGCTTGCCCTGGCCCTGATTACAGTAGCCGGATGCGGCCAGGCCGGCAATGAGTCAGAGCCGGAAGGCAAGGCTGTGGAGGAAATTACGCTGAAGGTGGCTTCCCTGATTCCGCCGATGACCGATGTTCTGGAAATGGTAAAGCCGGCGCTTCAGGAGGAGGGCATCCTGCTGGAGGTCGTCATTCTGTCGGATAATATTCAGCCAAACCACGCGCTGGCGAACAAAGAGGTCGATGCGAACTTCTTCCAGCATGCTCCGTACATGGAGGACTACAACAAGAATAACGATGCCGAGCTGGTGTCGGTGCAGCCGATTTACAACGCTGTTTACGGTGCGTACTCCAAGCGGTATGACTCCATTGAGGAGCTGCCGGAGGGAGCTGTGATTGCGGTGCCGAATGATCCCTCGAACATTGGGCGCTCCCTGGTCATGCTGGAGCAGCACGGGATGATCAAGCTGAAGGAAGGGGTAGGCATTCAGGCGACGGTAGGGGATGTCGTGGACAATCCGAAGGGCTACGAGTTCGAGGAGGTCGATCTGCTTATGCTGGCGCGCACGCTGGATGATGTGGATCTGGTGACGATGACCCCGGCTTACGCCAAGCCGCTGGGACTGACGCCGAAGAAGGATGCGCTCATCACGGAAGGAAAAGACTCGGAGTTTGCGATTACGCTTGTGGCCCGGGAAGACAATAAGGATTCCGAGGCGATCCAGAAGCTGGCACAAGTCATGACAGGACCAGACGTACGGGCCTTCTTCGAAGAGAACTATGCCGAGATCGCGATTCCTGCGTTCTAAAAAAAGTGACCTCTTAACGGCTTGACCCCTGCCTGCACTCTCAAGCCACAGGCAGCGAGATCGTAAACACCGTGCCGTTCTGCGGCTCGCTGTTCACGGATACCGTGCCCTGCATGGAACGGATGGCCTGATAAGAGAAGGTCAGCCCAAGGCCGGTTCCGGTTCTTTTGGTAGAATAGTAGATGGAGCCAAGACGGCTGAGCTGATCTCCGTCCATGCCGACTCCGTTGTCGCGAATCTCGAACTGGACCCGGTCTCCCAGAGACTTGAAGGAGATAAGGACCTGGGCGTGCGGGACGTCCATGCAGGCCTCAATCGCATTTTTGATGAAATTCATGAGCAGCTGCTTCATCTCGGTAGAGTTGCCGTAGACCATCACGGCTTCTGCAGGACAGTCGGTCTGAATGCTCACCTTGTGCATGGTGGCGTACGGGGTCATGACCTCGACAACGGATCTTAAATGAGTGATGAGGTCAAGCTCTTGCCGGTGTGAGCTGAGCGGCTTGCTCATGGATAAGTAATCTGACAAGATCTGCTCTGTCCGGTGAATTTCTTCAATGCTAATATCGATAAAGCGTTCTGTTTTGTCCGGAGAGAAGGCATTGGAGCGAATTAATTTCAGAAAGCCCAGCACGGTCGTCAGCGGATTGCGGACCTCATGGGCGAGTGAGGCGGCCACGTGGTTGGCCGCTTCTACTTTTTCATTTTGCAAATAACGCAGCTGCAGCTCTTTATCGCTGACCGATTTGTTAAACAGCGTCACGAGCAGCCAAATGCCAATAAAGTTCTGGACGGGCATGACGATCATATTAAAGGACAGGTGCGTCAGCAAATAGTCGGTGTGACTAAAGTAAAGATAGATAAGTGGAAGAAACGAGAAGAGGACAGCCGCCAGCAGCGTGACCAGCTGCTTCCGCCTTGCTCGATGATAGGCAGTGCTCAGCAGAACGGAGATGGGAAAGGTCACACACATAATAATCATGGCGTTGAAGGCGCCGATCCCTCCAAGATACAGGCGGTAAGCCACAAATTCAGCCAGGAGAATAAGCCCGGTTGTTATGCCGCCAAAGACCAGGCCAAAAAACATAATGACATATCGGATATCGAACATAATGCCTTGTACGGCACTGGATGGGAAGGTCATCGCGAGGAACAGAGAAATACAGCAGGTGATTGCGATGAAGGCACGGGAGTAGTTGATTTCCAGATTCCGATAGTAGACGTTGTACATAACAAAAGGCATTAAAGCAAAAAACAGCTGCAGCAGGACACCCTTAAATTCCGACAAAAGACATCACCCTCTTAAACCAAGATTGTGTGGCTGCTTACGAAATTCACTAGAAATATTCGACAGTGGGGGAGGAATATCCTTGAGTTTTATATAAAAAAATCATGAAAAGAGACTTTCCATAACAAAAAGGACCGCTTCTGAGGATCAATGATCTTCAAAAGCGGTCCTTTTGCATCATGCATGAAGTGGCCTTATGTTTACAGCTGTTATCTAAATATCAGCCCCGGCGATGGGCGCCGCCAGGATGAGCCGGCCTCGCGGCTGTTCCCCATAAGCGTCCGGCTCCACCGTAATTGCGACGGTGTCATAATCCTCCGGCTCAAAGGTGTAATGCAGCGCGCCAATGCCGTCTCTGGCGAGGAAGGTGCCGGCGTTGCGCTTGTCTTCGCCTTTAATGAGCCATACCTGGAAGGCTTCATTGGATTGCAGCTCCGGCAGATTCTCAGCCTGCACGACCAGATGGGTGCCCTGACTGTCAATGACGATCGTAGCCAGGCCCTGGGCAATAATGTCCTCAGAGACCGGGTCCAGCTTCACCGCTTCACCCAGCTTTAAGCCCTGTGAGGGCTTGAGTGCATCATTCAGCATGGCCTGCAGCCGGTCTGCCTCATTCTGTGCAGCCAACAGCTCCTGCTTCGCAGCTTCGGCCTCGGCAGACTGCAGCTCCAGCTGCCCCACTTCACCCCGAAGCTGGGCACTGTACACCCCTAATGCAATAACGGCAGCGGCAAGTCCGGCGCTGGCAGCCCGCCAGCCGCGGCTGCTTCGCATGAAAATAGCTCTTGGCGGTGCCGAAGCCGTGCCGCTTTCTGTGGCTGAAGCCCGTTCAGCCGCAGAAGACCTCTTCGTGGCCTGAGACTCCGCAGGCTGATTCAGCCCGTTCCCGGCAGCAGGGACAGATTCTTGTCCAGCCGCATTCGGTACGGCTGATGCATATGCTGTGCCGGCTTCACCCTGCAGCACATGTCCCAGGATGCGCTCCTTCATGCCGGCCGGAGGCTGAACAGGCGTTGCCGCCAGCGGCAGGTAATCCAGGACCTTCTTCATTTCCTCCACCTGCTTCACGCATTCAGGGCATTCAGACAAATGCGCCTCGAATTCCTTCTGCTCGGATGCGGACAATCCCCCAAGTACATACAGTTCAACGAGCTCTACCATCGTTGTATGCTTGTCCATCATACAGTCTCTTCCCTTCTTTCCGTCTCCGCCCACAGATTCAGCGCTCCCAATCGCTTTTGAAGCTGTTTCATGGCCAGGCGGACCCGGCTCTTGACGGTGCCAAGCGGTATTTGATATTGAACAGAAACCTCTTGCTGTGTCATGCCCTGATAATAGATGGAGTCTACGACGATCTTCTGCTCTTCGCTTAATTCTGCCAGGGCTTCTGACACCTTTAGACCCAGCCACCGGCTCTCGACAACCTGTTCTGTGCTGCTGCTCTCATCCGGAATGAGATGTATCACCTCATCGGTCACCGGGGAGGCGGCGCTGCGCGCTGATTTGCGGCGCAGCGTATCAATCGCGATATTGCGCGTAATGGCAAACATCCAGGTCGTCAGCTTTCCCTGCTCGCTCTGGTACCGTTCTGCATGATTCCAGATTCGCAGAAACAGCTCCTGCATCACTTCTTCCGCCGCCATCTCATCCTGCACAATGCGGTAGGCAAAAGCGTAAATGACTCTCTCATACTGGCTGTACAGCTGCTCCAGAGCAGCACTGTCCTTCTCCATGATCCGCTGCATGAGCAGGCGGTCATCGTGATTGTCATTCATCCGGAGGCTCCTTTCCCTCAAAACCTCCCTATATTATAGCTTTCGCAGGGAATGTTCCAAAGGATTACATTTTATTTTATTTTTTTTTCGAAAAAAAGTGATCCAAATCTCAAGTCCTCTCGTTACATGGGACAAGAAGCCATTCACAAGACGTGAAGGGTTGCTCATAACATACCATTTCTTAAAAGGAGTGTGCAAAATTTGATGAAATCTACTTTAACCCGAATGCTGACCTTGATGCTGGCATTCATGCTGGTTGTACCCGCAGCAGCTGGTGCTGCAGCAGCACCTACTGTGAAGGGAGCCGCCGAGGATCTTCGCTCTGCACTGGGACGTCTCTTGGGAGAGCATGCGGTGCTGGCGCTGACGGCCATGCAGAAGGGATACGACGGGAAGGCAGACTTTAACGCAGCGGCAGAAGCGCTGAATGGCAACACGGAGGATTTGACCCAGGCAATCAGCTCTGTATACGGTGCTGAAGCGGGCGTAGCATTCAAGAAGGTCTGGAACTCGCACATTGGTTACTTTGTTGACTATGTACAGGCTTCAGCAGCGAAGGACAGTGCCGGCATGCAGAAGGCTGTCCAGAATCTGGAGAAGTACCGCATGGAGCAAGCCAAGTTTTTTGCCGATGCGAATCCGTACATGAATGAGCAGCAGACGGCAGAAGGCCTCAAAATGCACATTAATCACCTGCTGGATGCTTTCAACAGCTACACCGCAGGCAAATATGACGAGGCTTACAGCTATCAGCGTGAAGCTTACATGCATATGTTTATGACAGGTGACGGCATTGCCGGAGCGATCATCAAGCAATTTCCGAAGCAATTCCCGGGGGATGCCATGAGTCCGGCATCGGATCTGCGCTCCGCTCTGGAGCAGCTGCTTGGCGAGCATGCCTTTGCAGCAGCTGTTACATTGCAAAAGGGCATCGACGGTGCACCTGATTTCAATAACGCAGCAGCATGGCTGAACATGAACACCGAGGATCTGACGAAAGCCATTGCTTCTGTCTATGGCAATGAAGCTGGAGCAGCGTTCAAGACGATCTGGAACTCTCATATCGGCTACTTCGTCGACTATGTGAAGGCTACAGGCGCTAACGATGCGGCAGCCAAGCAAAAAGCAGTAAATGATCTGGAGAAGTACCGGATGGAGCAAGCTAAATTTTTTGCAGATGCCAATCCGTTCATGAATGAGCAGCAGACAGCGGAAGGTCTCAAAATGCATATCAACCACCTGGTGGACGCATTCGACAGCTATGTAGCTAAAGACTATTCAGAAGCATACATGATGAACCGTGAAGCCTACACACATATGTTCATGACGGGTGAAGGGATCAGCGGCGCCATTGTGAAGCAATTCCCGGACAAGTTCATGCAAGGCATGACTCCTGAGAAGCCGGCAACACCTATGGTATCCAAGATCACGCTGGGTCTTGGCAGCAAAATGCTGATGGTAGACGGAAAAGCGGTCAAGATGGACGTGGCTCCAATGATCAAGTACAACAGAACCTATATCCCGGTTCGCTACCTTGCTGAAAGCCTGGGAGCGGAGATCAAGTTTGACAATGCCACCAAGACAACCTGGATCATGGCCGGTGAGGATAAGCTGGCATTCTGGATCGGTCAGGATGTTATGGAGCTGAACGGCAAATCTCAAAAGGTAGGCGCGAAGGTGTTTATCGAGAATGGCCGTACCCATGTACCGGTTCGCTTTATCGCTGAGCTGCTTGGGTGGAAGCTGCATGGAACCGCTCAAGACCTGATGCTCACGAAGGAAATGGCTCATATGGGCCACATGAATCATTAATCCTCATTCTTCATTAAAGTAAGTTTAGATAAGGCGCCCCTGCTCAAGGTGACAGACTGGATGTAACACAATCCGGCTGTTCCCTGGATGCAGGGGCGCTTTTTTGCGTAAAGAAAAGTGAGAGGATAAAAGGGATTCATTCGCCAATGCAGAAGTAAGCATGCTAGGGGATGTGCGAGGCTCAGCGGCTTTGAAGGCTGCGGCTTCTTGTTCCACATCCAATCGACAGTATAAAGGAGCTTATGAAATCATCATGAATACGATCAGCCTTCGAAAAATCGAATTGGAAAACTGCAGTCCCATCCCGACCATGGACGAAAGCCGGCTTAACCGGTTCTGGGATGAGCAGCTGGCCCGGCATGAGGAACGCCCGATGGAGGTTACAATAGCCGGGGAGGATACACCTTACCCGGGAATGAAGGTGAACAAAGTCACCTACAAAGGCTTTGATGAGACGCCTGTACATGCATGGCATATTGCACCGGTACAAGCCGAGACGAATGCACCGTGTGTGGTGACCTTTCCCGGCTACACGATGGACCGCGGCTTTCCGGAGCGCTATGCTCACTATCTGCTGCTCGGCTGGCATGTGCTGGCTGTAGACGTCCGGGGGCAGTCGGGAGAGACCGGCAGCCTGCTGCCGCTGGACAGCGGAATCGCTCGCGGCTGGATTACACAAGGCATTATGGAGGCAGAGCGCTCCTATTATATGGCGGTTACTATAGATGCGATGAGAGCCGTCAAGGTAGCGGCCGGGCTGCCGGGCGTCGACGCCAAGCGTATTGCCACAGCCGGAGGAAGTCAGGGCGGGGGACTCGCATTCATCAGCGGAGCACTCAGCCCGCTTGTCGCAGCCGTTGCGGCGGATATTCCCAATCTGTGCCGTATGGATTACGGGGTGCTGCATTCTACCAGCTCCTTGACGGAGGTGGCACAATACATCAAGCGCTATCCCGACCGGCTGGAGGCTGTTCTGTCGAGTCTGGCGCATTTTGATATGCTCAATCTCGCTCCCCGGCTCAAGGTGCCTGTGATGGTGTCAGTAGGCTGGAAGGATACAGTTTGTATGCCGGAGACCATCTATGCCGCCTACAACCGGGTTCAGTCGCCCAAGGAAATCCGCGACTATCCATTCTCCGGCCATGAGGTCAGCGAGCATCAGAAGCGGGAAGCGGTGGTGTTTCTGCAGAAGCATCTGGGCTGAAGGTAAGGATGAAGCACTATCCTGAAATTCCAGGTCATAATGTAAGTTTATATAACACATAAAACTATTTTGTTAGTTTATTTAACATACTCTATTGACTTTGGGCTTTTCACCCCTATAATTAAACACAAGGAGTCAGAGGAAACATCGAAT
The DNA here is from genome assembly GCF_044383795.1 of Paenibacillus sp. JSM ZJ436. Taxonomy (NCBI): domain Bacteria; kingdom Bacillati; phylum Bacillota; class Bacilli; order Caryophanales; family Paenibacillaceae; genus Paenibacillus; species Paenibacillus sp. JSM ZJ436. The sequence goes on along the minus strand of NZ_JBISEO010000010.1, from coordinate 123,692 downwards.
CAACCTAGAAATTTTGATTAGGTGTTACTATAACTCACATTGGGGTGCTTGACATGATGATTACGGCCGGCGATCTCAAGCAGGACATTTTGAGAATTTACAACGCCATTAACAAGAGAATTTTTAATGCGGGCGTCAGGCAGCAGAAGGTCGATTTTGTCGGCAGCAAGATCATCATCGTCTCCAGAAACACCCGGGTCCCCGTCTTAAAGCTGCTGGATGAGCATGATCCCCAGTCTACACGCCAGCTGGACCATCTGCTGTTTCAGGTGCTGAAGCAGGAGATCAAGAAGGAGTTTGAACAACAGCTGAAATTGAATATTATCACGATTTTGAAGGATTATGATGCTGAGACCGAATATTCCGGTACCATCGTTTTCCTGGAGAAGGACGTGGAATGTTATCTGAACGACAAGCCGGAACTCTGTTAAGAGAGCAGGCCGATCGTCAGTTTAGTATCGAACTGTGCAGGAATGCTGCACGTTCGGGCCTGGACTGGCGATTTTTTTATACCCGCTTTGAAAATAACCCCTGTAATTTCAGAAAAAGGAGGAAACAAAATGAGTCAGCACAAAATTGAGATTGATGGTGTCAGCAAATGGTTTCGCCGCAACGGAGAGGAAATTGCTGCGATGCGGGAGACGAATCTTTCGATTGAAGCCGGCAGGTTTGTCAGCATCATCGGCCCCAGCGGCTGCGGGAAATCGACCTTGTTCAATATTATTGCAGGCCTGATGCCGCCCTCCACGGGACGGGTGCTGGCGGACGGAGAAAATATCGTAGGCAAGACCGGTTATGTCGGGTACATGCTGCAGAAGGATATGCTCCTCCCATGGCGGACTATCCTGGATAACATTATTCTCGGCATGGAGGTAAGGGGCGTTCCTCATCAGGAGGCGGTTCAGCGCGCCTTGCCGTTGATGGAGAAGTACGGACTGAAGGGCTTTGACAAGCATTATCCCAAGGAGCTTTCAGGAGGGATGAAGCAAAGAGCAGCTTTACTGAGAACGCTGCTGTATGACCGCGATATTATTTTGCTGGACGAGCCCTTTGGGGCGCTGGATGCCCAGACCCGGCTGACGATGCAGAACTGGCTGCTGCAGATTTGGGAGGATTTCGGCAAGACGGTGCTGTTCGTTACCCATGACATAGACGAGGCTATCTATTTATCGGATGACATTTATGTGTTTTCCTCCAGACCCGGGCGGATCAAGTCCAAGATTACAGTGACCATGGAGCGTCCGCGCAAGACCGAGGATATGACCTCTCCGGCCTTTATGGAGCTTAAGCAGCATCTGATGGATTTGTTATCCGCAGGGCATGAAGAGCCCATATCGTCCTAGTCTCTCAAATACTGTATTTCACATTTTATGAATCTAGTGAAGGAGTGATCTGAATGGAAACTGCACGTAAAGAAGCCTTTGTTGTACATGCCATCCCCTCCCCGGAGCTGTCTGTCAGTGGAGCCAAGAGGCCGGAGGTGGTGCCTTATATTTTGGATGAAGAGGCTATAGAACGAAAAAGAAGCCGGCGGATCGTATGGGGCAGAGCCGCCGTGGCTGCCATGATTTTTGTGATATGGGAGGTATTTACGCGCCTTGGCCTGCTGGATGCCTACTATTGGAGCAGCCCCAGCGCCATTGCCGAGACCACCTGGATTCAGCTGACGGAAGGAACGCTGATGCGCGATGTCATTTACACCTCGGGCTCTACCATTCTAGGTTTTATGTTTGGGACGGCCTTGGGAGCATTGCTGGGACTCTCGTTTTGGTGGTCGAAATCGTACGCAGGCGTCAGTGAGCCGTACTTAATTATTCTCAATGCCATGCCGAAGCTGGCGCTTGCGCCTGTCCTGGTCATCCTGCTCGGCATCGGGTTTTTCTCCAAAGTGGCACTGGCATTCTCTATGACCGTAGTTGTCGCGGCACTGTCGGCCTACAGCGGCGTGAAAAGTGTCGATCCGGATATGGAAAAGCTGATGTACTCGCTCGGCGCAAAACGGCGTCAGGTGTTCGCCAAGGTCGTGGTGCCGTGGTCGATGCCCTGGATCATCAGCAGCCTTCGCATCAACATCGCTCTCGCACTTGCCGGAGCTATAGTAGGTGAATTCATCGCTTCGAGCCAGGGAATCGGACGCATGATTATGTATGCGGGGACCATTCTCGATATTAACCTCGTTTGGGTTGGCGTTGTCGTACTGTCGTTCCTCTCGATGCTAATGTACTGGGGCGTGGTTCTGCTGGAGAAATGGCTGTCCAAGGGCCTTGCCAAGGTCTGAGCCATAGAGTCTTCTCGCTTCCATGACAAAAGGGTTACATGAAAGACCACTATAGATGAAAAGGGGAATGAACATGCACAGAACGATGAAAAGACTGCCTTTGCTTTTAGCCGGATTATTGCTCACTTCACTGCTCGGAGCCTGCGGCGGGAAGACGGAGGAAGAAACGGTATCGGCCGCTGGCGGTACGGAAGAACTGAAGAAGATCGTCATTGCCGAGCCGCTTCATTTGACGGGGTATTTGCCGCTGTATGTAGCTCAGCGGGAAGGGTATTTTGAGAAGAGAGGTCTGGACGTTGAAGTCATTCAGGCGTCCGGCGGCGCGCATGTTACCGCTGTCGTCAGCGGAGATGCGTGGGGCGTGATCGGCGGTGCCGAGTCCAATGCGCTGGCGAACAAGAACAACTCTGACCCCATCGTTTCTGTCGTCAATGTCGTGAACCGGGCTAACGTGTACCTGATGGCGAAGAGTGGTACCGGACCAGCAAGCAATTCCCCGGAGGACCTGAAGGCTTTTCTTGAAGGAAAGAAGATTAACGCTGGCCGTCATGGAGGTACACCGAACCTGTTGACCCGCTACCTGCTGGTCCAACTGGGTCTTGACCCGGCCAAGGATGTACAGCTGTTGGAGCCGGCGGACGGCTCGACCGTGGTCACGATGGTGCAGCAGGGAGCGGCTGATATTGCCAATGGCGCCGAGCCGCAGATTAGCGACGGGATGTCAAAGCAGGTCTGGGACGAGCCGTTTTACAAGTTCCATGATCTTGGCGATTTTGCTTACTCGGTGCTCAGTGTAAAGAAGTCTACGATCGAGAAGGATCCGGAAACGGTGCAGAAATTTACCGATGCGATCATCGAGGCGCTGCAGGCCGTGCAGAATGATAAAGAGCTGGCGGCGAGCATCCTTAAGGCGGAATTCCCGACGCTTTCCGAGGAGGCGCTGCAGGCGTCCATGGACCGTGCGTATGAAGATCATCTATGGAGTCTGGACGGCATGATTTCCGAAGAAGCGTTGAAGAACGATATGGAGGTTATGATTCAAACCGGTATCTTTACAGGCGATTATGCGTATGACGAGCTGGTTGATATGCAGTTTGTGAGAAACGCGCAGCCGTGATGAAGCGAAAAAGCTAGGATTCTTAACCCGAGTAATGACTAAAGGAGAGATTAAAGATGAGAACATTGGAAGAGCTGGTCAAGGAAACACGCACGGCGGTCATTGTGGTGGATGTTCAGAATGATTACTGTCATCCGGATGGGGCTCTGCCCCTTTCCGGCTGTGATCTCAGTGGAGTCAAGAGCATGATGCCGAATTTGCAGGAGCTGTTAACGCAGGCGAGAGCAAACGCGGTTCCGATTATATTCATTCAGACCTTTCATGAGAAGGCTACCGATTCCGAAGCCTGGGTAACCCGTTCCTCGGGCCGTTCGTCAGCAGTATGCCGTACGGGCAGCTGGGGCGCTCAGTTTTACGAGGTCTGTCCGGAAAAAGAGGATGTGATCGTCAACAAGCACCGATACAGCGCATTTGTAAATACGCGGCTTGACTCCGTGCTGCACACGTTGAAGGTCGAGACCCTTGTCATGACAGGAGTAAGCACGAATGTGTGTGTTGAATCGACGGCCAGGGACGGCTTCATGCGGGATTACAACATCGTGCTCGTCCACGATGCATGCGCTTCGTATTCCCAGAAGGCCCATGACATGACGGTGGAAAATATTGAAGGCTACTTCGGGAAGGCGGCTACTACTCCTGAGCTGATTCGTTGCTGGGAGCAGTCTGGCCACCACAGTGATGAAGTGCTAAGGCCGGCGCAGCCGGCAGTGAGCTGATGGCCGTGTGAAAGGCATGTCAAGCGATTCCCTTCGTCTGACCCAATATACGATCTGTTTGGGAGCGCTGCTATCTAATTTGTCTGCAGGGATGTTCAACATTGCACTGGTAGATATTGCGGACTCCCTTCAGGTAAGCCTGCCTTCTGCACAATGGGTTGTCACCGTCTACCTGCTTGTTATTTCTGTGCTGTTGCCCCTGATGGGAAAGCTGGGCGACCGGATCGGAAGAACAAAGGTGCACAATGCGGGCTACTTCATTTTCCTTGCCGGAGCGCTGGGCTGTGCACTGTCGCCTTCCTTGCCGCTGCTTATTGCTTCGCGGGTTGTTCAAGGAGCCGGGGCCGCTATGTATCAGGCGACGAATATGGCGCTTATAATCAGTGTGTTTCCTAAGGATCAGCGCGGCAGGGCACTGGGATTGATCAGTACATTTGTCGCAGCGGGCTCACTGGCGGGACCTGGCCTTGGCGGCCTAGTGCTGGAATGGTTCAGCTGGCGGACCGGCTTCTGGCTGCTAACGGCGCTGGCGCTGACAGCCTGGCTGCTCGCAAACCGGCTGATTCCCAAAGATGCTCCCTCCGGCGCTGGGAAACCAGATCTTGCCGGAGCCGCCCTGTTCGCCGTCTCGCTGACGGTTTTGGTCACATCACTGAGCCTGGGAGGAAGCTACGGCTGGGTATCCTGGCAGGTTCTCGCTCCCATCATCGCGTCTCTTGCCGGCTTCCTGCTGTTTACGGCAAGGTGCTTAACCCCGCGGCCTGGCAACCGGGAGCCATTTATCCAGCTGCGGCTGTTTCGGGAGCCGGGCATTGCCGCCGGTATCGGTGTGACGCTGGTCACGTATTTGGCGGCCTTCTCCGCGCAGCTTCTTCTTCCGGTGTTTTTTCGGAGTGAACTGGAGCTGGGACCGGCTGCCGCGGGGATGATTATGATGGGATATCCGCTGTCACTGGTTATTTTTTCTCCGTTATTCGGAAGCTTGTCAGACAAGCTGGGGACGTATCCCTTGATGTCGGCCGGTCTGCTGCTGATGGCCGGAGCGGCAGGAGCGATGAGCTTCTTGTCCGCTTCTTATCCAGTGCTTGCCGTGCTTGCCTTGATTGTGCTGCTGGGCGGGTCCATGGGCATGATTACTTCCCCTAATAATTCTCTCATCCTGGGCCGCGCAAGGAAGTCCGAGCTGGGGCTTGTCAGCAGCCTCATCGCGCTCTCCCGCAACCTCGGCATGATGCTAGGCACCGCAGCCGGGGGAGCGGCGCTCGGCTTCAGAGATCAGGCTCTTGGCTTTCGCAGCCTGTTCCTGCTCTGTGCGGTGCTGCTGCTCCTGACCTTTGCGGTCTTCGCGCTGTCGTTTCGGTCTTCGCGGTCCAAGGAGTTTAGGGAGATCGAGGGCTAGCACAGCAGTGCCGGGTTAAGGAGTGGATTTCGTCACTCCCAGGGCTGGTCATCCTCCACCGCCGCCTGAATTTCCTCGTGTCCAATATTTACGTAGCCGTAGCCTGATTCCAGATGCTGCCTCATAGCCTGCTCCTTGATGAACCGCGGGCTTGCTTCGCCGTTTTCCTCGTCATATACTAAGAGGATTCCGTCGCTTTTCCGCAGCAGGAGCTCGTCTCTTGCTTTGAATTGCCAGCTGCCCTCATACCCTTTTTTGCTGACTGAGGTATAGAAATCGACTTGCCTGATCAGTCCCTGAAAATAGGTCTTTTTCTCCTCATTCCACTGCTCCTCCGGATGGCTGTAGGCTGTTACAATGGAGCACTTTAACTGGGGATACCTGGACTTCAGACGGATTGCCGCCTCGATGGCCCAGAGATCGACGCCGTATTGGCCGGGAGTGAGCACCCACTCCAGTCCGTCTTCCAGAAAAGGGATCAAGCGCGATTCGATCGCCTTGATAATATAGGGGATGCCCTTATGCTTGTTGCTGTATACGCCGAGCTCGTGAGCCCGGTAGCCGGTGATCAGAAGATTTTTCAAGGGTGACACTCCTTCGGGTTGATGCCTCTACTATAGCATAGCAGACCGGATGGCTGCCGATGTGTTACAGAACAGGGAGGATTGGGTAATAGGATTGGTGGCGAAAAATTATGGAGTCGACAGGCAGGAGGAAATCATTTTGAAAAAATGGACAACAGGATTATTAAGCGTGATATTGGCATTTGGACTGGCTGCATGCAGTAGTGACAATGAGGCTGAGGAAGCAGGTACGGCAACGCCGCCAGCGAACACCGAGCAGCCCGCAGAGAACGGAGAAACCGTGACCGAGCCTGCCGAAGCACCAGCAGAGGAAATGACAGAGACACCGACCGTAGATGAGCTGATTCAAAAAAGCGCCGAAGCCGGCGAGAATTTGAAAAGCTTCTCGATGACTTCTGATATTGAGCAAAACATCAGCCTGGGTGAAGAGCAGCAGAACGTTAGCATTCAGATGATGGTAGATACAACGATGGACCCGATGCAAATGTATCAGGAAATGACGATGGATATGGGAGAGCAGGGCAGCCAGGAGCTGAAGCAGTACATTTTGGAGGATAGTGTGTACTCCGGAGTGGAGGGCGAATGGTACAAAATGCCGGATGCTGAAGCCAAGCAAATTATCGACAGCATGGCCATGACCTCACAGAGTCCAGAGCAGCAGCTGGAGCAGTTCAAGACGATTGCCGAGGACACGGAAGTCAGTGAAGATGGCGATCACTATGTGCTGACAGCCGATGTTTCTGGCGACAGCCTGAAGGAGCTGGCTCAGACTTACATGAACCAGACTGGTGGTAACGATGCGCAGACGCAGGCGATGCTGGAGCAGATGGACATCAAGAGCATGAAGATCGTGTATGGCATCCATAAAGAGACGTACCTGCCGATGGAATCAACGGTAGATATGGTCATGGAAATGGCGGAAGGCGACCAGAAGATTACACTGGAAATGAAAATGACCAGTGACTACAGCAAGCACAATGAAATCGAGAAGATTGAGGTGCCGCAGGAGGTTCTGGACAGCGCGAAAACGATGGACAACGCCGCCTAAGCCTTAAGGCGCGAGTCTGGCGAGAGTGAGCAGTGCAGGGCCCCGCAGGTCAGTGTGAATATATTATAATGAAGAAAGCGGCAGTGCCGGAGGGAACTCTGCACTGCCGCTTTTTATGGCTCCTGCTTAATACACTGTGTTCGCGTCGTAAAGACTCTGGCAGGGAATGCTCAGTAGAAGGAGGAACCGATGATGAATGAAGTCAGTGACCATCTGGATTACGGGCTCTCGGTCATTTTTATTGGCTTTAACCCTAGCCTGCGCTCTGGTGAAAGTGGACATCATTATGGTAACCCGCGTAATCACTTTTGGCGTATTTTGCAGCAATCGGGCATGACTCCAAGGCTGTACCATTTTTCCGAGGATCGGGAGCTCTTGAAGCTGGGGTATGGCTTTACGAATATTGTCGCGCGGCCTACCCGTGGAATCGACGATATTACACGGGAGGAATATGCCGCCGGGCGAAAGCTGCTGTACGACAAGCTCATGCAGTATAAGCCGAGCATCGCTTGCTTTGTCGGGAAGGGCGTATACACGGAGTTTAGCCGAAAATCCCGGGCGGAATGGGGCTTTCAGGCGGAGCCGGTCATTCCGGAGGTCAGAGAATTTGTCGCTCCGTCTTCCAGTGGGCTGGTACGGATGAGTATGGAGAGCATTGTAGAAATTTATAAGCAGCTGGGCAGCAATCTGGCGCAGGATTCACAAGAATCAGAGTAATACAAACAGCAGGCCACCCGGAAGAAGAGCTTCCAGGTGGCCTGCTGTCTGTGTTCGCTGCGCGGAGCCGTGGGTTAGTTCCCATCGGGGAATTGCAGCAGCTCCGGTGCAACAGGCGGTACGAGTCCTTCTGCGGCAGCGCGCTGGAGCAGGGCAGCTACGGCGGCATGGCCGTCTTGACCGAGGTCCTTGGTATATGCATTGACATAAAGCTGGATATGCGACTTGGCAACGTCCGGGTCCATCTCCTGAGCATGCTGCATGACATATTCCTGGGAAGCCAACGGGTCGTTCCATGCCTGCTCCACCGAAGCGTGAATCCAGGACGTAATCCGGGTCAAATCCAGCGACCGGCGGGCAATGATGGCGCCCAGCGGGATAGGAAGACCGGTATCCTGCTCCCACCAGCTTCCGAGATCGGTCATCAGCTGCAGGCCATAGGACGGATAGGTGAAGCGGGCTTCATGGATGACGAGTCCGGCGTCGACATGGCCGTCGCGAACGGCAGGCATGATCTCGTGAAAAGGCATCACGACGATCTCGCCCAGACCGCCGGGAATCTGCTGGGCTGCCCACAGGCGGAACAGCAGATAAGCGGTGGAGCGTTCGCTCGGTACGGCCACGCGGCGGCCGCTCAGCTGGGACGGCTCTGCCGCGGCGCTTTCCCGTCCTGAGGTTAGCACGAGCGGACCACAGCCGCGTCCCAAGGCGCCTCCGCATGGAAGCAAGGCATATTTCTCCAGCACCCAGGGCAGAGCGGCATACGATATTTTGAGAATATCATGGGACCGGGGATCTTCTCCCGCAGCCCAGTAATTGGTCACATCAATATCGGCATAGGATATGTCGAGCTCCGGTGCGCCGGGAATCAGTCCATGCGCCCAGGCATGAAACACAAAGGTGTCGTTAGGACAGGGGGAGTAAGCAATCTTCAGCATTTCTCATACCACCTCCGTAAGTATGGAGCTGGCCGCCTCCAGATGTTTCAGGGCACCTGGAATGTCCCAGGCTTCTCTGTCTCGGAGGCCGACACGGTTAGATATTGCACGAAGCTCAAGCACAGGCAGCTTGACGTCCGCTGCCGCCTGCGCTGCGCCGAAGCCTTCCATGGCTTCAGCCGCCGCGAGCGGGATGCGGGCTGACCGCGCTGCAGCGGTCTCTGCAGTGCCTGTCGCCGTCGAAACCGTCAGAATAGGACCACAGACTGCCTGGAGACCGGCGCGGTTCAGCGCCTCGGTCAGTGCGCGTGTGATGGGCTCGGGGGCGGCAATCGTAGACGAGCCAAAGCCCAGCTCATCGACGCTGAGAAAGCCGCCGGGGGACTCCGCGCCGAGATCGGCTGCGATCATGCGGTCAGCGACGACGAGTCCCGCTTGGCCCGCTTGTCCGTCGAATCCGCCGCCGATGCCGGCACTAATCACGAGGCGATGGCGTCCGCCGCCTGAGGCTAGAACTCTTGCGGTAGCCGCGGCCGCCGCGGCCGGGCCGACACCGGCAGCGATGACCTCAAACCGGTCATCGCCGTTCAGGCCCCGCAGGATGGCTTCCTGCTCGGGAGCTACGGCGGTAACAATTAAAATGGATGCCTCTTCATAATGGGACAATGACGTTCACTCCTTCTGACTGCTGCTCTATGGGATAAGCTGTGTTTTTAATAAAAAAGCTTACTGCAATATGTCTATAACGTTATAACGTTCCGGTGCAATTGTAAAGGGCAGTCCATTTGGTGCAATGAGAATCGGAGCAGATCCCTTTTATGAATGTAAAAAAACACCAATTTTATAGATGTTGAAATAGGCATCAGGTATAATGAGGTGACAACTCAGTAGAGACGAAAGGACCGATATCATTGCGCAAAAAGGGATCTAACGGACAGGAAAGCAGAGCCAGACTGCTGGAAGCAGCAGCTCAAGAATTCGCACGTTCAGGCTATCATGAAACGAAGATCAGCACGATCGTGTCCCGGGCCGGGTTAACCCAGCCGTCCTTTTATCTTTATTTTCAGAGTAAGGAAGCAATTTTTAAGGAACTGATGGAGCTGTTTGAGATTCAATTCAAGGAAATGGGCAGGCATAGCAGGGAAGAGGCCGGTGACCCGGATAACGTGGGCGAGGAAGCAAATCGCCGCGAGGCTGCCGAGGGCCAGATGTACCGGGAGCTGGCAGGACTATTCGGTTTTCTGGGGAAAAATCAGGATTTGACGCAGATTGGTTTTTTTACAGGAACGCAGTCGGCGGCACTAAAGCGCAGGCTGATGTCGGCCATCCACAGCGATTTTGCTGCAAAGCAGCAGAACGGCCATTTCCGGCATGATGCTGATATGGAGATTGCTGCGGAATGTCTGCTGGGGACGATCGAATGCCTCACCCGGGAACAGCTGCTCACGGGCAAACGTCCGCCGGAGGAGCTGGCACAGGAGGTGGTGCGGCTTTATTTACTCGGCTTGATGGCATAATGTTCTAACATTTTATACATATGGGTAATGTAAAGCCGCCTCTTCAAGCGCTGAAGAGGCGGCTTTTGATACTTTTTACACATAAAGATCGTCTACCCGTTACGGCTTGACCATCTCCGGGGTGTAATCACTGGATATATAGGTGAAGCTTGCAGCTTCCTTCATATCGGCAGGGTAAATGGCGGCCGGATCCGGCAAGGTCAGGGAATAGTGGATCTTTGCTTTGCCATCCTCGGTGAATTCAATCCGGTCAATGCGAACACCATAGCCGGGGGCTGGCAGCTCGCTGCGTGTAATGGTGACCTTGTTGACGTCGTCATTTACTTGTTCGACAGACAAATCAAGGACAGCTTCACTCTGATCCTCTTTCACTGCGGTCTGATTGGCTACAAACTCTGCAGCCTTGGATACCATAACCGCTGCCTCCAGGCGGGTAACAGGGGCATCAGGATGGAAATACCCTTTCTCATCAAGCTCGGCAATTTGGGTCAGGAGCAGAAACTGGAGCGCCAGGCGGTGCTCGGGGTCGATATTTCCTTCGTCTTTAACGTTAATATACATTTTGACGGTTGGGAAATCTCCTAAGGCTTCAATACCGCTGTGAAGCAGCTCTGCGAATTGAATACGGCTCATCGCCTTTCCCGCTTTAAAGCTGGCATCCACGGCTAGACCGTTCTCTGCTGCAATCCGGACCGAAGAGCTGTACCAAGCTTGCTCCGGGAGCGCTTTCGCCCATGCTGGCACTTCGGCGGCAGACGCCTTCAAGTTCAGTGCCTTCACGACGAGCTGTACCGCCTGCCCAGATGTCAGCTGCGCGTTTGGTGCAAATGTGTCCGATGTCATTCCTGAAATCACACCCTGCTGCTGCAGGCGTTCAACCCGGTCGGCCTCCTCACCCTTAGGCAGATCGGAAAAAGCAAAAGCGGACGTTCCGGTCACAAGCAGTGATGCGGCAGCTATGCTGATCATGGATTTTTTGAATTTCATCATTTCTAACACCTCCTGTATACATTGACGAACGCTTCATCGTGAGAGTTGCAGGATACGAGACAAAAATGATAAAAATTTCTTATTTGAGAGCCTCCAGCGATGGGGCGGATTCAATGGGCGGCTGTTTCCCGCGCTGCAGCTCGCGGAGCGACAGGCCGAAATCCATCTGCAGATGCGGATAATCGGGAAAGCTGGCCCAGTCGCCTCCCCACTGAAATCCAAGGTCCTTGGCGATCGCAACGACCTCCATCCAGTCGGACTTCCCGTTTCGGTTCCCGTCATACTCCAGATCCCAAATGACCTGTCCCTCATTATTCCAAAGGGCAAAGTCAATAGCCAGACCGTAATTGTGCATGGATTGGCCTCCCCGGGCTTGGGTAACGATATCTCCGGGAGCTGATCTTCCCTGCTCGTAGAGCCGATCCTGCTCCTCATGAGAGCGGTAGCCGTCGGTCACAATAATCTTGATGCCAAGCTCGCGGGTCTTGGCGACAAGCCGGTTTTTTTGAGCCAATACGACGGGGTGCAGCTCTGTGATCGGGGCGGCGGGCGTTGTATTCTCCTCGGGGAGGAGATGAAAGGGCTGATCCTGTACCTGTATATATATAATAACCAGCAGGATGGCGGCGATGATCCATCGGGTGGGACTTTTACGTTTGGGTTTTACTTGTGCGGTAGCCATAGCTTGGGTGGTTAACCTGCCTTCCCTGAAACAAAATCAACAGTTTATGAGCTTGTCCTTCTATTATAGCGGGTCACGGGGATGGGCATCTACTCGGCTAAAGGCTGGTTTTAACGAAGGAAGGCAAGGGGGAGAGCAGGTATAATAATGGACCGAGCTTCGCAAGCTATATGAAAAACAGGAGGCAGAGCATGGACAGAGCGCCTGCATTATGTCATCAGATTGGTATGCTGACAGGGGCCTTAAGCGGCCTGCAGCATTCAGGTTTAGGAGATTCCGGAGAACTGAAAGGGCTCATGCAGCAGATAGAGCAGCTTCATGGACGACTGCAGGAGCTGCAGCTGGAGGAGAGGGCAGCAGGCTCCAGTGAAAGCATGGGGACGCGGCAGGAGCTGGTCCAGTGCCGGGTGGAGCTTTCCCGGTGCATGGAGCTGTTGACACAGCAGCAGGACCAGGCAGCCGAGCAGTATCGCCGGGTGCTGGGAGACGGCAAACCGGCCTTTGAGCAGCTAAGTCATGAAGAGCAGATGCGGGAGGCGCCGGAAGCGGCCGCGCTGCGTCAGCAGTATCAGGAATTAAAACAGGTGGGCAGGCAGGTTCAGCGGCTGAACGAAGGCTTGATGGATGCCGGTTACAGACTGGATCGAGCGTATGAGGCGACAAGCAGCAGCGGAGCAGCAGAGGTGGTGGATGCTGGCGGTGATGTTGAGATACCGCCGTTTAGCTGACAGCTGGTGCGGCGTAGGGGTAGAGCAAAGAGCAGGTGATCCAGAGGATCACCTGCTCTTTGCTTGCGCCCGGTGCGCGGGCGTGCCACGAACACGAAATTTCGCGTTGGATGGGCGCGCCAGGCGCAAACATGCGCCACGAACACGAAATTTCGCGTTGGATGGGCGCGCTTGGCGCAAACATGCGCCACGAACACGAAATTTCGGCGTTGGATGGGCGCGCTTGGCGCAAACGAGCGCCACGAACACGAAATTTCGCGTTGGATCGGCGCGCTTGGCGCAAACGCGCCACGAACGTGAAATTTCGCGTTGGATGGGCGCGCCAGGCGCGAACATGCGCCACGAACGTGAAATTTCACGTTGGATGTGCGCGCCAGGCGCAAACATGCGCCACGAACACGAAATTTCGCGTTGGATGGGCGCGCCTAGCGCAAACATGCGCCACGAACACGAAATTTCGGCGTTGGATCGGCGCGCTTGGCGCAAACGAGCGCCACGAACACGAAATTTCGCGTTGGATCGGCGCGCTTGGCGCAAACGCGCCACGAACACGAAATTTCGCGTTGGATCGGTGCGCCAGGCGCGAACGAGCGCCACGAACACGAAATTTCGCGTTGGATGGGCGCGCTTGGCGCAAACATGCGCCACGAACACGAAATTTCGCGTTCGTTAGCCTCGCGCTCCCTACCGTGGCCCTAGCTTCCGGCTGCTTCCGTGCGGCGGCGCGACAAAGCCTCTTCCAGCCGGCGCATGGCTTCCTGTAATGTAGCAGAAGTGCAAGCGACGTTCATTCGCATGAAACCGTCGCCTACTGTTCCGAAGGAAGCGCCGTTATTCAGGCCCAGCTTCGCGTCCTCTACGAGGAACTTGGACAGCTCCTTATCGGGAAGTCCCAATGCTCTGAAGTCGAGCCACAGCAGGTAGGTAGCTTCCGGCAGCCATACTTTGACCTCTGGTGTATGCTCAGCGATATAGTCGCGTACATATTCCATGTTACCCCGAACGTAAGTTAGTAGCGCGTCAAGCCACTCCCCGCCTTCACGATAGGCAGCTTCTGTAGCGGCGGCACCCAGAGGAGTGATTGCGCCCATAGCGAAGGTTTCGAGCGTCTTGGCAAATTTGCGCTTCAGAGAATCGTTAGGGATGATCAAATTAGCTGTATTAAGTCCTGCGATATTAAAGGTTTTGCTCGGTGCTGTGCAGATGATTGAGCGCTGGGCTGCATCCTCAGACAACGCAGCAAACGGCGTATGCGCTCCGGGCTCAAACACAAGGTCCGCATGGATTTCATCGGAAACAACGAGCACATCATGCTGCTGACACAGCTCAGCGATTCGGCTCAGCTCTTCACGTTTCCATACCCGACCTACCGGGTTATGAGGACTGCACAGAATAATCATCTTTGTTCGTTCTGCGGCAAGACAGCGCTCCAAATCCTCGAAATCAATATCGTAGCGTCCATCCTCATCCTGTACCAGCACGTTCTCGATAAGCTCCCGGCCCTGGTCCTTCACCACGCGATAAAAAGGAGGGTATACCGGGGTCTGGATGACGACGCCATCGCCTGGCTCCGTCAGGCTGCTGACAAGCATGCTCAGTGCTGGGACGACGCCGGGGCAGAATTGGATCCATTCCGGCTTAATCGACCATTGGTGACGGGATTTCATCCAGCCGCAGACGGCCTCCAGATAGTTCTGACTTGGTAGTGTGTAACCGAACACACCATGGTCCACACGGTCGTGCATCGCCTGGATGACGGCCGGAGGTGCTGCAAAGTCCATGTCGGCTACCCATAGCGGCAAGGCATCGGTAACACCAAAAATCGTATGGACGTGATCCCACTTCAGGGACGAAGTTTCTGTGCGGTCAATATTCAAATCAAAGTTCATAACTATCTCCTCCAAGATCGTCTTTATCTAATGTCTGTCAGTTTGAGAGAGACTTCTCATAGTTCGAAATCAGAAACCTAAGCAGCAACCCAAGTCGCAACCCAACAACCCACAAAAAATAAACTAATCTACAGCAGCACGCCCATGCTCATGCCCTATGCTGCTAAGATCCGGGATAAAGGAATCAGGGCGGTCAGGGTCAAGACGCTCAGCAGCGTCGAGAACAGAACCGTCTGAGCCGTAAAATCCGGCTCGTTCTGGTATTCTTCGGCCAAAATGGACGCATTTACGCCGACCGGCATTCCGGAGGCGAGAATAAGCGCTTGGGCCGGAATACCTTTCAGCCCAAGAGACAGTACGATGAGGATGCCAATGACAGGAGCGGCGAGCAGCCGGATGGCTACACTGAAATAAATTTCCTTGCGGTGCAGCCGCAGCGGATATTTAATCATCTGCGCTCCCAGCGTTAAGAGCGCAATTGCGACCAGAGACTGATCGGCATAGATCAGGGGCCGGGCCAGAAACTCCGGCAGCGGAATAGAACCGATCTGGAACACCAGACCGGCAACGAGCGCATAGGGTACAGGCAGCTTCAAGAATCCGATCAGAGCCTGCCGGTATAGCCCTTGAGTCTTCGCTCCCTGAATCGAGAATACACCGTATGTAAAGGTCAGCAGCGCTTGCATCGTCATAATAAGAGCCTGCAGTGACCCCGCCAGCGCATCTCCTTTAAAGGCAAGCTCGTTCACCGGAAGTCCGTAATTGCCTGAATTGTCCAAGATCAGTGCATTCGTAAATGCAGCCCGCATGCCGCGCGTAAATTTCAGCCGGGCAGAGCAGAGTCTTCCGATGAGATAAAGCGCGGTAACATATATGGAATAGTATAGCACGATGGTGCCAAACAGCTCGGCGGACATTTCTGATTCATACATACTCATGAACACCACGGCCGGAGTAATATAATAGAAATTGATCTTGGCCAAGGTGTACAGGTCAAGCTGGAAAGCCCGCTGCATCAATACCCCCGCGCCGATGAGGATAAAGATAGGCAGCACTACTTCTAGCAGGATGCCGATAATCATGACGGTATATTCATCTTCTTTCCGAAAAATGCATTTGACAGTCATTATACCACGGCATCGACTTCTGTCACGCAAAAAAGCCGAGGTCCCTGGCGCATCACAGAATGGACCGGAACGTTCAGATCACGGTACATCCTGCTGCCCAAAAGAGCTCCTCGGCCTTCATTGCTAAATCGTTCACGCTGGGGTTATTGAGGGTTCGTCGTCCAGATTCCGGCCGTTTTGACAAACACGCGGGCAGGCAGCTTCAGGGCTGCCAAAGCCAGGGCCGCAACATCCTCCGGCTGCATCATCCGGTCCTCATCACCGATTTTCAGCCCGGCATGAACAGCAAGCTCGGTATTTACCGTGCTTGGCGTCAGCGCCGTCACCCGGATGTTATGCTTGCGAACCTCCTGCAGCACAGCCTCGGTCAGGCCCATTACGGCAAATTTAGAGGCATTATAAGCCGACCCGGTGGCGAATCCGCGTTCACCTGCAGTGGAAGAAATATTAATGACATCGCCAGAGCCGCGTTCCATCATGCTAGGCAGCACCGTGCGGAGCATATGGTAGGTTCCCATCAGATTGACATCAATGATTTTTTTCCATTCCTCGGTTTGCATCTCCAGCAGATTGCCAAATTGGGCAATCCCGGCGTTATTAATCAGGATGTCAATGGCACCCAGCTCCTGACTAATGACAGCAAATGCCGCCTCCACTTCACTCTGCAGCGAGATGTCTGCGGCAGCGCCGATCGCTTTAACCCCGTATTGCTCTGTAATCAATTTGCTGAGCGACTGCAAATCCTCGGCGGTTCGGGCAATCAGCCCCACATGTACCCCTTCACTGGCCAGAGCGATCGCCATAGCGCGCCCGATGCCCTTGCCGGCGCCAGTAATAATAGCGGTCTTATTCTTCAAGCTCATCTGATCCACTCCCGATTGTTTATAGTATTAGCTGTCTATATAAGTATACCCCGTGGAAGGGGTGCTGATTGGAGATTAGTATCTGCAGCGCAATTACTGCTTGTCCGGCTCCGGGTACTCCTCACCCAACGTATCTACAGTAACATTTTTCATCACCGGCGGGTCAACTACCGTTTCTCCCTTGGTTTGCAGATTGGCAATCTCATCAACGACGTCCAGCCCTTCAATAACCTTCCCAAAAGCGGCATAACTGCCGTCCAAAAAATCAGAATCCGCGTGCATGATGAAAAACTGCGATCCCGCAGAGTTCGGATCTTGTGCCCGGGCCATAGATAATACACCCTCCGTATGCAGCAGATCGTTCTGGAAGCCGTTGGCCGTAAACTCTCCTTTGATGCCGTAGCCCGGTCCGCCGGTTCCGTTCCCGCTTGGGTCACCGCCTTGAATCATGAAGCCGGGAACGGCGCGGTGAAAGCCAAGACCATTGTAAAAGCCGCTATCAACAAGTGAAATAAAGTTATTCACTGTGTTCGGGGCGACTTCAGGGTACAGCTCGGCCTTGATGATGCCTCCGTTCTCCATCTCGATCGTGACGACCGGGTGGCTGGCGTCCGGATTCGGAACATTAAGCTCGGTTTCCGGCTCCGCTGGAGCTTCCTGAGTCGAGCTTCCATTGCTGGTGTTATTACTGGTCGTTCCACTGTCTGCATTCTCCCGGGACTGATCATTTCCGCAAGCGCCCAGCAGCAGCATGACGGTGAGCAGCAGAGCCCAGAGCGTCATCGTTTTAGTTCGGTTTTTCATGACAATCAATATCCTCCTTGACAATAGTCTAGCCTGAGTTTATCACAAGCGGAAGATGCCCCGCATCTGTTGGCCAGATTCGGGGCATCCTTGATCGTCATGCGAACGGATTTATTCCGCTCCATCCTCACCGTCGTCATGCTGCGGGGTTTCTTTATGGTTTCGGGTGCCGTCAGGAAATTCGTGTTCCAGGCCTTCGGGCAGTGTGCTGCCATCCGGGTAGGAGTCTTTCGCAAACAGGCCGGATTCCTTATTAATGTCCCGCTCGTTCACTAATGAATGCTCTAATCTGTCCTTACCCTTATCGCTGGAATTGCTGGAATTCATATCAAGCCCTCCTTATCATCCAAGTCATATACGGTTAAAAATCCTCCGGCAGCTTGCGCACCTCATCGCCGTCCACGCCGCCTGCACCGTTCAGCAGATCGATTCCGTGCTGATCCTGATCCGCAGGAAAGGCAGGGTCAACCGGGCTGTCCGCCTGCAGGGTGTCGGCATCCGGCACGTCCTCCAGCGGCCCGTCTTCAGCGTCGCTGCCTGCAGCGTCTTCGGTCATGTCAGCCTCCATAAAAGCATTTTCCTCTGGCGCTTCCTGGCTATAAGCCGGATTGTACTGTGGAACACTATGCAGATACGTACTATTGGCGTCCTCACCTAGAGGCTCGTCATATTGCCGCGGGGTCTCTCCCGCATATCGCGATTCCTCCGAAGGGGAATCGTTCTCCGGCTCTGCCCCGGACACTCTCCAGGCTTCCATCGCGCTTGCATCCGGGTTCAGCTGGCGTCCATGATTCCCGTCTGCCGGGCCGGCCTCATCCTGGCTGAAGCCGCTGTGATCGGCCTCCTCACTGCTCAGGCTCTGGCTCGTGGTAGTCTGCATATTGCGCGTTTCATCCTCCGGGATATCGGTCATCGGGTCCAGCGGATCCATGCTCTCGTATTGTAAACGGACTACATCTGAAAATGAGTTGCGGTTCAATTCATTACGCATAATATTCATCTCCTTATCAGGATACATAGTCAGTGCTTCGTTTCTGTATACGGAAATTACCCGCTGATGGAAGATTGAATCCTGCAGGGCAGGCTTTCCCCGCTTTCGCTCCTAGTGTGCCCTTATGAGGGTGCAGCAATTACTCCGCCACCTTTTTTCTCACAAAGCGGCTGCAGTCACCATCGGCCTTTTGGTGCATCAGCGCAAAACAAAAGCGGTGATTCAACAGGACATGATCCCCTGAATCTACCGCTTAAATGATGAGCTTAACGCGTCAGCGTCTTGCCAGACAAAATAATGGAACGCTCCACCAGCACATCCATGGCATCTATGGCACATTCCCGGTAAAAATCCGTGAGCGTAATACAGGACAGCTCTGTACATGCAAGAATTACGGCGCGGCACTGCTGCTCGTAAACAAGGGTATGGATGAGTGCTTCCAGCTTGGCTGGGCTTACATCTTTGTTTCCCTTAACGTCATCATAAATAATTTCCATGGCCAGCTGCTGCAGCTCTTCCTTCGGCTCATGAAGCTCCAGACTGTATTTCTCCGCGCTAAGGCGGTATATTCCACTGGATATCGTGCCATTGGTCGCCAGAATGCCGACTTTGCTGCCTGCCCCGAACCGCTGCTGCACCTGCTTCATCGTCTCGTCAACCATATGAATGAGCGGGATCGAGGTCATCCTCTGCATATCCTCAAAGAAATAATGGGAGGTGTTGCATGGAATCGCAATATGATGGACTCCTGCCATTTCCAGCAGCCTGAGATCACCGGAAATCGCCTCCAGGAAATCCTCCTTGTTGCCTTTCTGAATGACCTGGGTTCGGTCCGGAAGTCCGGTATGGTTTAGAATGACCATATCGATATGCTCTTGATCGTTGCTCGCTGCGGTATGCTCAATCACCTTTTCGAAAAAAACCGAGGTCGCTTGAGGACCCATGCCGCCGATCACGCCCAGTTTTTTATTGTCCATGGTTCAACAGCTGCCTCTTTTTAAAATCATTCACAATCTGTGCCTCGTGAAAAGGAATTTCAGTCGTACCAATAATCTGGGAGGTTTCGTGGCCTTTTCCGGTAATCAGCACAATATCGTCTTTTTCAGCTAAGGCAAGCGCATATTCAATCGCTTCTTTGCGGTCCACAATCCCTTTAAAAGAGCCGTGATGCTCCTGCATCGCAGCAGCTATGTCTGCAATAATGGCATCCGGATCCTGATCCTTCGGATTATCGGAGGTAATGACCGAGAAATCCGCATGCTGTGCAGCGACTCGTCCCATTGCGCGGCGTTTGTCCAGCCCCAGCTTTCCGGGTGCGGCATAAACACCAAAGACGAGGATAATGCGGCTCTTGGCATAGGGGCGAAGCGTGGAGAGCACCTTTTCCAGGCTATCTTCAGTATGAGCGAAATCCACAATCACGGTGTTATGGTCATCCCGGTAGACGACCTCCATGCGGCCCTTAATGCCTTCTACGGCCTGAATTCCCGCCTTGGCCGTTTCCAGTGGGATTCCGCTGGCATACGCCCACGCCAGGGCCGCAAGGCTGTTCAGCACATAAATGCTGCCCGGCAGGCGGACCTCCAGCTCAATGGAGCCGGCAGGGGTGTGCGCAGTAAAGCGCGTGGCGTCAATCGCATAGGAAATATTGCTGGCGTAAATATCAGCGTCCTGCTCCAGGCCATAGGTCAGCAGGGCTGCAGGCCGAGAGCGCAGTCTCTGGATCAAAAGGGCGCCGTATGGATCATCCGCATTAATAATATTGCAGCGGGAGGTCATGTCGAACAGCATGGCCTTCGCTTCGAAATATTCCTCCATACTGCGGTGAAGCTCCAGATGATCCGGCGTCAAATTGGTAAATATGCCGGTGTGAAACGAGCTGTAAGCTACCCGTTTCAGGCTCAGGGCGTGGGAGGATACCTCCATGACACAGGTATCAATGCCGCGCTGGGCCATCTCCGCAAAGGATTGCTGCAAATAAAGTGCCTCAGGGGTCGTATTCTTGTTCTTTCGCAGCTCCTCACCGATCAGCGTTCCGATCGTCCCGATGATGCCGGAGGATTGACCGGCTTGATCCAGAATGGATTTGATAAAATAGCTGATCGAGGTTTTGCCATTTGTGCCGGTAATTCCTACCATATTGAGCTTCTCGGTCGGCCGGCCGTAGAAGTTGGCGGAGATTCGCGCCAGCGCATCCCGCGTATCCTGTACCTGCAGCAGCGTGAGGGTGGACGGCGCGGAGAGCGGGAGCTCCACAGGCTGCTCGGCCACAATGACGGCAGCGCCTTGAGCGATCGCTGCTGGAATATATCGGTGTCCATCGACAGTAAATCCGGATATAGCCACAAAGATGGCGCCCGGCATCACTTCACGTGAGTCAAAGGCGACGCTGCTGACTTCCTGGTTCAAGTCGCCCTGGATCCGCTCAAAAGCCAAGTCCTGAAGGACGGAGGATAGTATCAAGGCATACAGCCCCTTTCTATATATGTAGTTCCACACAGCCAGTCTGTGCATATGGATTTCATATCTCATTTGGGTATATAGACCCTTTCCGGCTGGAGGAATCAAGTAGTACTCTCAAATCTCATTCATCTATTCATCAGAGGTTCATATAATAGCGGCAATCAGGTCATCAAATAATAATAATACTTCTTGTCCCTGCGGAATACAAATCTATTTGCGGCAGCGTCAGGGCGTGGGAGGAGCCTGTGCGTTTTTGTGCTTCTAACAGAAAAAATGCGAGCTTTCATTTCATTTCATGATATATTGATAGAGACGTTGCGAATCATGTCGATTGCTGTATTTTATCGCTGCTACATATATATAGAGAAGGACTGAGGTGTCGCAAAAAGATGGCCGTGCCCCTGAAAGACCTGAGCGACTTCGTAATGGGGAGCTCGTTTGCTTTTATTGCACTTGTGATGCTGTTTTGCCTGCTGTTTCTGCCAAGGCATACCCGGACGAGCTGGCTTGCATTGACCCTGGTGGTCGGCTCCTGCGGTGTGCTGCTCATGACGTATTCACCATTCTTATACACCTATTATGAATCGTATTCCTGGTTGTGGGTGACGGCTTTCGATGCGGCACTGTTTACGCTGCTGCCTTCCATGACCTTTTATTTCGTAAAAATATACGGTCCCGGTCCATACCGGCTTACCAGCCGCCTGCTCATGTTCCAGACACTATATTCCTTGCTGTGCGCGGTTTTTTTGATGATCATGACGCTTTCCGGTACTGATTATGATGGAATCTACTACTTTTTTACCGTCTATCTGCTGGGCATGATGATGATCCTCCAGGTGCTGTACCTGGTGGGACTAAGCATTTTATCTGCCATCCGCAAGAATAAGGACGCCTACATTTTCTCCGCGGGCTTTATGCTGCTCGCCGGAGGAGCGCTTACGGATCTGCTGCTGTTTTATGCTTTTGGCCGCGGTCATCAATTTGTGTACTGGAAGTGGGGCATTCTTGCGTTTATCCTGTCGCTGATGATTATGCTTGGCCGTAAATTTATTCGTGGACATGATCAGGTGGTGCAGTATTCCAAGGAGCTGGAAATGTTCAACAATGAGCTGCAGCGATCGGAGAAGATGGAGATTATAAGCGAGCTCGCGGCTTCCGTCGCGCATGAGGTCAGAAATCCGTTGCAGGTGACACGAGGCTTTATGCAGCTTCTCGCCGAGAAATCGGAAGAAGGGCAAAAAGAGTATCTGAACCTGGCTCTGAAGGAGCTGGACCGGGCTTCAGGAATTATTACCGATTTCCTTACCTTTGCCAAGCCTGAGCTGGAGCAGGTGACCGTGCTGAATCTGGCAGAGGAGCTGCGCCATGTTACGGGAATCCTGAATCCGCTCGCTAATTTGAGCGGGGGCGTCATTCAACTGGAGGTCTCCAAGGGAGTATACATTGCCGGTAATGCCTCCAAGCTGAAGCAGGCGGTCATCAATCTCGTGAAGAACAGTATTGAGGCTCTGGAGGGAGAAGGCGTGATCAAGATCCGGGTGTTTAAGGATAAGGAGCATGCGGTCATCTCCATCCGGGACAATGGGGTCGGCATGGATATGCAGGAGTTATCCCGCCTTGGCGAGCCGTATTTCTCTAACAAGACCAAAGGGACCGGGCTGGGACTTATGGTGACCTTCCGCATTATTGAAGCGATGCAAGGGAAAATCCATTTTACCAGCCATAAAGGCATCGGGACGGAAGCGGTTATTCAAATTCCTCTGGCTTCTCCATAAATGATTGGAATAATAAACATTTATTATCAGATTTGGCTTAAGAAGCAGGGATAGAGAGCAAGTCCATCGAATGTATAACCATCGGAATGGATAGACATACACCCCAGATTATTCCTTTGGTTGAGGTGGGTTAATGAAATCGATTAGAGCTGTAATTGTTCTCCTGTTTCTTCTCATAATGGGAACGGTGGCTGGCGCAGGGATTGCCCAGAGTCATGCTTCGACACAAGTAAACGTGTCTTCCTGGAGCATCTCGTGGACCACTTCTGACGGCACTCCTCCGTCCAGACCGCCGGCAGACCTCCCTGAGGAGGCATGGAGACCTTACGGCTTGACTTCGCCTGAATCCTCACAGCTGAACGCTGTCTGGATCCGGCTTCAGGTTCCAGAGCTGAAAGGGAGCTCCCAGGGCATTCTGCTGGAGAATCTTCAGGGCAAGCGAATGACCATTTTTGCAGCTAATCATATCATTTACAAAGCGAACTATAACTATCAGCTCAATCAAATCCTCTTTCCGCTGCAATCTGCATTGTCCGGTCAATATATGTATATGTGGCTGGAAACCGACAACCCCAACCTCCGCCTGGAGGAGCGTGTGCAGTTCGGAGATTTTCAGCATTTGTTCAACGAGTTTCTGAGGAGTAGTCTGGACGACATTATTCTTGGCAGCACGCTGCTCTTTATGTCCGCCATTATGCTCGTCTGGAGCTTTTTTACGAATCGGCGTTACAGGCTTCACGTGCTGTCCCTCGCTCTAGTCATTCTTTCCGCCGGGGTGCTGGTTTTTACGTACTCTCCCTTCCTTTACACCGTGTTTGAGCATAAAGAAGAGCTCTTTACCCGCCTTTATGATCTGGCTTTGCTAGTTCTGCTGCCTTCCTTCAGCTTGTTTTTCGAGACGGTGTTCGGCTCGGGCTACCGTGGATGGCTGCGGACCATGCGCCGGCTGCAAACAGGCTATTCCTTGTTCTGTCTGCTGTTTATGTCCCTCAATATGCTCTCTCAAGGCCGGTACGATGAGTGGTATTATGTCCTGACTGCCAAAGCGCTCGGCATGATGATGATGGTTCAGCTCGCCGTGCTGGTGTTCAGCTCTATTATGTTTGCGGTGCGGGGAAGCCGGGAAGCGGTCATTTTCAGTGTGGGGCTGTGTCTGTTTGCCGGCATCAGCCTGGGAGAGCTGTTTCGCTTTTATATGAGTGGCGGCGAATATACACTGATGTATTGGAAGTGGGGGGCCGCGGGATTTGTGGTCGTGCTGATCATGATCCTGGGCAGGATTTTTACGCAGAACCATGAGCAGGTTATTCAGTATTCCAGAGAGCTCAAGATGTTCAATCAGGAGCTGCAGCGTTCGGAGAAAATGGAGATTATTAGTGAGCTGGCCGCATCGGTAGCCCATGAGGTCCGGAACCCGCTTCAAGTAACAAGAGGCTTTCTGCAGCTAATCAGCGGTAAATCACGGCCGGAGGAGCGGGAGTATTTGAATCTGGCTCTGGTGGAGCTGGACCGGGCTTCCGGAATTATTACGGACTTTCTGACCTTTGCCAAGCCCGAAAGCGGCCGGACCTCGGTTCTCCGTGTACTGGATGAGTTCACCCATATTGAGGGCATTCTGACCCCGCTGGCCCATCTGCATGGCAGCAAAATTACCGTGGACATTCCAACCGATCTGTGGATTCGGGGGAATTCCTCTAAATTCAAGCAGGCACTGATCAACATTGTAAAGAATAGCATTGAGGCGATCCAGGAGGAAGGAATGATTCATATTCAGGCCTATCGCCGGAATCAGGTCATATATATTCTCATTCGTGATAATGGGGAGGGGATGAAGGAGGAGGAGCTGGTCCGGCTGGGCGAGCCGTATTTCTCTAATAAGAGCAAGGGTACCGGGCTTGGGCTCATGGTCACCTTCCGGATTATTGAAGCGATGGAAGGACAAATTCAATATAGCAGCAAAAAAGGAGTGGGAACCGAAGCCTTGATTACTCTTCCTGCCGCGGTTAGCTAGTTCGCGGCAGGAAGAGGGCTTGTCCCACTCCTTCTTATGTTGTATGTAATTCACACTGGATGTCATGGTGTTGCTTCAGACTCATGTGCGGGAAGTAAATGTTACCACATTGCCTTTTCTTTGGCTTCCGACTTGATCACTCCGGAAGGATTCGGCGGGATCACCAGGTAGAACTCGTTACAGTTCTCTTCCACGGTTTTTACCTGAATGTGGTCGGGAATCCAGACACCAAGCGCTTCCTTGATCGCGGATCTCGGATCTGCCAGCAGCTTCGCCTTAAAGCTTGGATCCTCCCATGCTTTCTGGATCAATTGTGTTTGAAAGATGGCTTCTGTCGTCATTACGAATCACCCTTTCAAAATGGTTATTTATTACTTCAATAGAATAACATGGTATTAATATAAAATCTATTACTTTTTGGATAAAGTAGATAAAATAAAATTCAGACCTCCATGCTGCAGCAGCTGCCGACCGGATTCGATGTTTTCCGACTCCTCATGAAGCTGCTGGACCAGCGTGCTGTGGAAATCAATCAGATGTGGAAGGGTGGAAGGGATATCCTGCAGGCGCTGATGATTGGCGATCGCAATGTCCGTATAGAGGGTTAGAGCCTGCTGATGATAGACAGCCTGCTGCACTTCGGTGTGTCCTAGAGCGGATTCTGGCGGCAGCTGCCGCTCGGAGCGGATCAGGGAGAGCAGGCAATTATAGCTGCCATCGGCCAGATCCTGTTCCCAGTCAGCCCAGTCATCCATCATCTGCAGTGTGACCAGAACGACATCCAGAATGTCAGAGGTTTCCGGGATCTGTTCCTCCTGACCGGCCAGCAGCAGTACAGCTGTACTGCCCAGCTTAACAGGAGACGCTTTCTTGGCAATATGCAGCGGATTGATGTGAAATTCCCGGCCCTCCTGTTCAAATCCAACCCCTTCACACCATTCTCGAAGGTAGAGATCAAAGTAGCTCCAGAAGGGGCTCTCTGCCGGAAACAGGCCGCGGTACAATCTCATGAACTCATTGTAGAACAGATTGGCGAGCAGCAGCTGGGTACGAAAGCTTACAGGAGGAGCGGACTCGGCAGAGCTGTCCATAATATCATCCTGAATGAAGAAATAAAGCATGCCGAAAATGTTGGCTGAGGATAAAGTGCGGTACAGGGATGGGGTAAGCCTGGTAGAGTCTTGAAGCCAGAAGGGGAGCAGATAACAAATGTAATTCTTGGCGCTTTCCTGTTCAAACACGTTGAATTTGCTCAAATAATGGAGGCCTGTCTCATGGAGTGGAAAAGGAAACTGGGATATAGTCTTCTCACATGCTGCAAACACTTCCGTCAGGCCCTTTTCATAGGTTTCCAGCCATTTCATAGCGTCACCAACTTTACCTGAAATAAGAAGCTCAGCGATTGTCTACGAAGTGTTTTTACATACTTTTGATCATATCATATATCCCTTTAAAGTTAAATATTTACATTGAAGGTCTTTGTTTGATCTTCTTGTCCCGCGTTTATAAAAGAGATATGCAGCACTAAAATAATGCACCACAAATCAGGAGGTAATCCGATATGTCTAAAAAAATTGTTGGAGCATTTCATACAGAACAGGAAGCGACAAAAGCAATTGAGGATTTAAAGCAGCAGGGTTACAGCGCCGACGAAATTTCAGTCATTGCGAAGGATCGCGATGAGGCTCAGCATATCTCCGATGAGACGGAGACGAAGGCACCGGAAGGACTTGCATCCGGCGCAGCAACGGGCGGTGTCGTCGGAGGTGTAACGGGATTGCTGGCAGGGCTGGGTGCGTTAGCCATTCCCGGTATCGGGCCCATCGTAGCGGCAGGGCCGATTGCAGCGACACTGACGGGCGCTGCCGTGGGCGCGGGCGCCGGCGGACTTGTAGGCGGCTTGATCGGCCTGGGTATTCCGGAAGAAGAAGCGAAGGAGTACGATGAGTTTGTAGAAGAAGGGCGAATTCTCGTCCTTGTGGATACTGACGATCATCGCTCGGATGGCGTGTATGACACCTTCCGCCGCAATAATACACTGAATGCCCATCATTATGCGGGTGTAGGCGGGCTGAATACGGGCATGGATGATCCCGAGCCTTCCCGCGATGCAAGTCTTGGACATACCGGCAGCGGTATTGTACCAGGCCGCGCAGACGCTGAAGCCTCCGCCTCTTCCGCAGCTGGGGATGGAGGAGACAGCTCACTGGGAGACTCCTCATATGGCGGTGCCGGCTCGACCCTTGATCATGACCCTGAGGTTGCTGCTGCAGCCGAGGATACGGTTCAGGATCCGAACCTGTATCAGGGACAAGGTGCAGGATATGGCGGTGCTTCGAATCCGGATCCGAATTCTGCAGAGAATATCAAGCTGGCAGAAGAAGAACAAAGAGGAGCTGCGGCGGCAGCAGATGATCTGAATAATCGCAGAGACCGCCGCTAAATATCTCCAGTTCTATGCTGAAGGCCACCCGGAGTTATACTTCCGGGTGGCCTTTTTAGGGTGTCGAAGACAAGATACGGAGCTCACCCGATCGAAAGGAGTGTCAGGTGCTAAACTTTGTGGATTCCGTCATTATTTCAGCGGCACTGCTGCTGCTGACCGGTGTGCTGACGACTAAATTTTCTTCACGCTTCGGCATGCCGGCGCTGGTCATTTTTATTGTCATCGGCATGGTCTTAAGCCGCTACATCTACTATGATGATGCGGAGATTACCCAACTGGTAGGGGTGTTTGCGTTGATCGTTATTCTGTTTCAGGGCGGGATGCAGACGGATTTCAGAGAGATTAAGCCGGTCATTGGACCGGCATTGTCTTTGGCTACACTAGGGGTGCTTCTGACTACGGTCGTCATCGGAATCAGCGCGTCCTTCATTCTGGGGCTGCCCCTTGCTGAGGGACTGCTGATCGGCGCGATTGTAGGGTCTACAGATGCGGCAGCTGTATTCTCCGTACTGGGCGGACTGAACTTGAAGCAGAGAATCAAGGCGACGCTAGAAGCCGAGTCGGGCAGCAATGACCCGATGGCGGTATTTTTGACGGTATCTCTGATTGAATGGATTCAAGGCTCAGAGGCCGGCATTCTCGGTATGGTCCTGTCCTTTATCCGGGAAATGGGTCTCGGGATGATCGTTGGAGTGCTGCTTGGCATGCTGGCTGTCTACGTGATTAACCGGATTAATTTTGACTCCTCTGGCTTATATCCTGTCATGGCGATGGGCTTTGCTGTCCTGACCTACGGGCTGGCCGAGACGGTGATGAGCAGCGGACTTCTGGCAGTATATGTGATGGCCCTCGTTGTCGGTAATACCGAGCTGACCTACCGCCGCACGATTCTTGCCTTTAATCAAGGCTTCGCCTGGATGATGCAGATTGTCATGTTCGTGCTGCTGGGCCTCCTCGTATTTCCCTATCAGCTATCGGACATTGCCTGGGAAGGGCTGCTGTTGTCCCTGCTTCTTATTGGTGTCGCCCGGCCGGTCGGAGTTATGGCCAGTCTGCTGTTTACCTCTTTTCCTTTCAGCGAGAAGCTGCTGGTAGCCTGGGCGGGACTGCGGGGTGCAGTTCCGATTGTGCTTGCTACCTATCCGATTCTGGCGGGATTTACGAATGGACAAATGTTCTTTAATGTTGTCTTCTTTGTTGTGCTCACCTCAGCCATCATTCAGGGCACAACCATTGCTCCATTAGCGAAGATGCTGCGGCTCGTCAATCCGGATCCTCTGCTGCAGTCCTCGCAGCTGGAGCTGTACGCCCTGGGCAAGGGGAAGGCTGAAATCAATCATATTCAGGTGCAGAAGCATATGAGTGTGATTGGCAAAGAGATTCAGGAGCTGGCATTGCCGGACGATATCCTGTTTACCGCGATCATTCGAGGGGATCAGATTCTGACTCCCAGGGGCAGCACCGTGATTCAGGAGGGTGACACGCTATATGTCATGTGCTCCAAAGCGAAGCGTCAGCAGATGAGAAATCTGCTCGGAGTAGGGACGTCTGCGTATAACAAACATTCATAAAAAAGTCTCCTTCATCACATCCTCATATCTAGTGCGCCGTAAAGGCTTGCGATATAGAAAAAAATCTGTTAAGATGAATATACAGATTTAGAATAAGTCTAAATTTAAATAAAGGACGGGATGAAGATGAACCCTACTCAAGAGAATCGTACGAACGCTGCATTGCAGAATCAGCTAAACACCCAGCTCGCGAACTGGAGTGTGCTTGGTGTTAAGCTGCATGCTTACCACTGGTTTGTGAAAGGGCCGCAGTTCTTTACACTGCATAAGAAGTTTGAGGAGCTGTACGGTGCGGCAGCTGGATACACGGATGAATTGGCAGAACGGCTGCTGGCGATTGGCGGAACTCCTGCAGCATCCATGAGTCAGTACCTGCAGCTGGCTTCTGTCAAGGAGTACAGCGGACCAATGACGGCAGAGGAGATGACAGCAGACCTGGCATCAGATTTTCGTACTATTGCAGCCCAGCTGAGCGCGGGGATCGTTGAAGCCGGGCAGGAGGGGGACGAGCCCTCTGGTGATCTGCTGACTGGGATGAAGGCGGAAGTAGAGAAGCAGGCCTGGATGCTGGAGTCTTTCTCCGGGCGTTAATCCAATGAGGCAACTTGAGTGAAATCTGAAGCAACTCATAAAGACATGGTGGAGTCAGGGAGGTTAGCCCCGCACCGCCATGTCTTTATGTTGGTCTATTGCCGCGCACGAAAGTATTTCGGACCAGAGAAAGCTTTCCAAGGTTTAGCGATTGTCTATTTTTTCGGGATACATGTCATGATTCATCAAGCGGTGGGCAGCCATCTGCTCGAAGGAGGTACCCGGCTTTCCGTAGTTGCAGTACGGATCGATCGAAATGCCGCCTCGTGGCGTGAATTTCCCCCATACCTCAATGTAGCGGGGATCCATCAGCTTGATCAGATCATTCATGATAATGTTGACACAATCCTCATGGAAATCGCCATGGTTGCGGAAGCTGAACAGGTACAGCTTCAATGCTTTGCTCTCGACCATTTTGATGTCCGGAATATAGCTGATATATAGGGTTGCGAAATCCGGCTGTCCTGTAATCGGGCACAGGCTTGTAAATTCGGGACAGTTGAATTTAACCATGTAGTCCCGGTAAGGGTGCTTGTTCTCGAAGGTTTCCAGGATACCGGGATCGTACTCAAAGGTATACCGAGTTCCCTGATTGCCCAGAAGCGTCAAGTCTTCCATTTCATTATGCTGTCTTCCAGCCATGTTCATTCTACCTCTTTCTATCCCATAGATGTGATTTATACGCCGCGTTTGTTGCTCCATACCAGCGTGTGCAGCTGGGGAAGCACGCGTACATCATTCAGCCGGTCAGAAGCCATTACGGCTTCAATCAGCTGTTCATAGCGGAGCAGTAAATCTGCGACATGCGCTGTCTGATTCGTCGTGCTGACGTCCGGATTTCCGGCCTGGATGTAAAAGGGGACATTGGGATAGCGCTCATGCACGGTTTTGGCATAAGACAAATCCCGGTCATCAAAGACGACAACCTTCAGGCTGAAGCTTCGGCCGGGCTCTCGCGCAGATAATCGGGATACAATGTCATCCAGAATATCCCAGTCGGTATCCATTCGAGAGCTGGGAGGCTTAGGAGACAGGGTGATCTCGTCGATGTCAGATAGCCATGGCTGCCAGCGCGAGCCTTGCGTCTCCAAAGCGACGGTAATGCCGCGGCTGTGCAGGAGATCCACCAGGGAACCGAGCTGCGGCAGCAGTGCGGGATTGCCGCCGGAGATGGTCACATGATCGAACCGTTCTCCGCCAAGACGGTAGAGCTCTTCCCAAATATCCTCGGGCGACAACAAGGTAATGCTGTCCTTGGCAGAGCCGTCCCACGTGAAGGCGGAGTCACACCAGGAGCAGCGATAATCGCAGCCTGCGGTGCGGACAAACATCGTTTTGCGGCCGATCACCATGCCTTCGCCCTGCACGGTAGGTCCGAACACCTCCAGAACGGGCACCGGACGGACGACAGCTTCCGAAGAAGTCTGGTTCTTATAGGCTTCCAGCATGCTACTCATCCTCCATCCACTCCCGTCTGACCTCGGCGTAGCTGGTAGGCGTCTCATACAGCCGCACGAATTCCGTGCGCATGGCCTGCTGCTGGAAGGCAGCCTGGGACGAGAGTGCAAGAGCCATCTGCTCATACAGCCAGACGACCATATTCTCTGCCGTAGTATTCATTGGCGGCAATGTTTCATTCAAATATTGATGGTCCAAGTATGGCTCTATCTTCGTCTTCCATATATCCTTGATCTGACCGAAATCAACGGTGATTCCGACTTGATCCGGTGTACCGGAGATGCCGAATACGACTTTGTACGTGTGGCCGTGCAAATTTTTGCACTTGCCTTCATAGGCGTGGAGATGATGGGCGGCATCAAAGGTGAATTCCTTGGATACCAGAACGCGCTTCTGGTGATAGCGAAGCTGTCCGGCACCAATGTCCTCGCCATATTTCTGCAGCTGCTCTACAATCCGAAAGGTTCCGGGCTGATGCTTCATGACGTCACCCCCTGATTTCCAGGGTCTCTGCGGCTCAAATACTGCTCCAGGCCGGCGCGGCGGAGCTTGCAGGCCGGACACTCTCCGCAGCCATCACCGATGATGCCGTTGTAGCAGGTCAGGGTGTTATTGCGGATATATTCCAGCACGTTCATCTCATCTGCGAGTCCCCAGGTGTCGGCCTTATCCAGCCACATGAGCGGAGTATGAATGACAAAGGGGTAATCCATGGCCAGATTGAGCGTTACATTCAGCGACTTAATGAAGCTGTCTCTGCAGTCGGGATAACCGCTAAAGTCCGTTTCGCATACGCCGGTGACCAGGTGCCGGGCACCGTTCTGTTTGGCCAGCACAGCGGCAAAGCTCAGAAACAGGTGGTTCCGGCCGTCCACAAACGTAGTCGGCAGTCCATTGTCGCCTTCCTCAATCGGGATCTCGCTCCGGGTCAGCGCATTGGGAGCCAGCTGGTTCAGTAGGCTCATATCAAGCACCGTGTGCTTCACATTCTGCTCTTGGGCGATGCTTTGTGCACATTCAATCTCATCACGGTGTCGCTGCCCGTAATCAAACGTGACCGCTTCTACCTCTGCAAATTGCTGCTTGGCCCAGAACAGGCAGGTCGTGCTATCCTGTCCGCCGCTGAACACGACGAACGCTTTCTCTTGCTTTAACATAAAAAAACCTCTCATTCTTCTAGGTTAGCTCCGGCTTGAGCACCAGGGCGGGACGGAAGAAAGAGAAGTTCTTGAACTGTAGCCATTAAAAAACAAGCCTTTCCATGCAGTGGAAAAAAAGGCTATATAGTTTTTTATAGAGGGAGTTCGCGAACCTCTCCCATGCCAGGGCATGGACTGTCTTCAATTAGGTGCAAGGTTATACCTTTATAATCGCAGCCTTGCTCGTGGTATTATAGCAGATCTCGCCTATTTGATAAATACCCCGCCGAATGGAATGACTTCCCTTAAAAATCTCCGGATGACGCTCTCGTCATTCATCTCTTCAGCCAGGCGGCTGTTCTGCCTCCCGGCCTGAAACAGGACATATCCTTCCCCGGTCAGCTTCCAGTGATAATTCATATGCTGGCTGGCGAGATGGTTGCCATAGACGGTCAGGTCTAGCTGTGCATTCTCGGGGTAGGCAATCATGCTGCCGGCATCGACATAAATCGGCTCTGTCGGATGCAGCTTGACCTGGCAGACAGGGCCCTGTGTCAGAATCCCGATGCTTCCTTCCCCGCTGAACTTCATCTTAATGGCATCCCGGGTGACGAACATATTCTTGATCTTCAGGAAGCGGGACTGCATGCTGACGCCTTGCGTGTAAAAAAATACATGGCGAAAATCATACAGCATATCCTCCTGATCCTGCAGAGGGATCTCCCTCATTCCGATGCCTGCCGGAAGTGCGGCTGTGAACTGACAGGGGCCGCTCATGTCGGCCCGCAGCAGCTTTTTCTTGCGGTAGATGCCCTTTACATTCATGAGGCGGTCATGGCGTCCGTGGGAGGGTCCGCGGTAAGCGATGATCTGCTCCGGGTGCAAAATATGAACCAGATCGCCCTCCTGTAGTGAAAAGGTAACGGCTTGTCCGGCTCCGCCTCCGGGGGTTTCCTCCAAACGGATCTTCACGCCTGTTCCTCCTTTATGCTCTGCGGTTCGTCCGGCGCATGCCGTATCTGAGCGCCCGGGTCAGAATGAAGTAGCCGGCCAGCAGGCCTGCCGCGGTGTAGGCTGTCGTGCGGATTCGAGCAGCAGACTGCTGCCGGGCTTCTTCGGCCCGCTGTCTGGAGTCCTCAGCCTGTTGAAGCTGCTGGACCATCAGGCTGAGCTGCCGGTTCTGCTCGGCGAGCGCTTCGTTCTGCTGGCGATACAGCTCCGCGTCGGCGCGCACCTGATCGAGCTCTTCAAGCGACTGCTGATAGCTGCTCTTCAGCTCGTCAATTTCGCCGGGCAGCTCGGTGAACTGCTGTATATTATGATAGGCATCTGTGAAAAAATTGGCGCTTGCACGCTCGACAGCTCCCGGGAGCCATGTGCCTGCGGCCAGCAGGAGTGGGAGCGCCAGGGTCAGCTTCTGTAACAGGGGCTTATCCATGGGATCACCGCCTTCATTCAAGTAGATAGCCACATTATACCTTTAAAATGCGCGACAAGTTTCTACAATATATTAACCGATTCTATAGCAGAGCACCATCACAGCAACCTGTTTCGGTGTTTGCTCCCAGGGGTATGTATATTAGGTGCAAGCCAGCAAGGCCCTTTGAAGAAAGCAGATAATCTATTCAAATATACAGAACCGTACCTATAAAGGAGAATGAGCAGGAATGAATGACAATAATGTAAAGAAAATCATGATTACCGTGAACGGAAAGCCGGTAGGCAGCGGCTTGTGGATCGACAAGACGACATATGCTCCGGTAGACAAAAGCAGCTACACCGCTGCACTGCAGCCGAAAGCTGCAATGTAACCAAGCCGTTTACAACAGAATAAGCACAATCACGGCCCGGGAGGTTCTCCCGGGCTTTTTAGTGCCTGTTTTTCACACCAAGCAAAAGCTAATCCGATCGAGTAGAGGGTGCGTATATATCTACAGCATTCTTTTTTATCGGGAGTCAACGACGGGAAGAATTCGGGAGAAATGGAACACTAGTGCAAAAAGTGGCATAGGAACAAATGTTCCGTGACAGAAAGCTGTCGATGCGTCTTGGTACAGTATTAAAAGAAGAGGAAAGAGGTGGAGAAAGTGCAGTCTGGCTTGTATACAGATTATAAATGGAGTAGAGAGCATATAGCAGCCGGCGGATTTTATCCGCTTTATTTACTGGCAGAATGGGGGCTTCAGGAGCAGCCAGGCATGAGCAGAAGCAGAGGCGCGGGCAAAGGGCTGACCAATCTTCAGCTACATATCAAGCTTGACCGCGGGGTTCAGCTCATCACAGCTTTGGGATCTCCGCTGCAATGGGTGGACCGTGATTATGCTGTGATGACGGCCGGCTCTCTTCGAAATGACTTGAAAAGGCAGGCCATCCTGCAGCTGCAGCTGGAGGGCAGGGCTTCCGGCCAGCATTCCGTGCTGCAGCTGTATTGGAGCTATCGTGATGATTATTGGGTGCAGGTGATGACGCCTGCGGTGCGCCTGCACCTGCAGTTCAGCAACCATACGTCCGTCTTGGTTCCCGCAATGGATACAAAGGTCGATAAATATCTTCGAATGCTGCAGAACCCGCTTCTTCTAGAGCGCGCGTTCAAGCTGTTCGAGCGGGGGAAAGCCCGTCAAGGCGAGGATCTGATCTGCAGGCGGGCTGATGAAATGCTGCTCTGTGCGCTTCGCTGGAACGATGCAGAGCTGCTTAAAGAAGCGGAATGGATGTATGCGCTTGCCCGGCAATGGAGCGAAACGTATGCGGTTACACTTCAGGCCTAGGGACTATAGAACGGGAAAAGTTTGCAATTAAGGGACTTTTGTATTAAAAATAGATTATATTATACAGGTAAAAAGTTCTATATAAATAGTCGGTGAAGAAGGGAAATAGTTACTAAAGGTAGAATTGACTAGAGCAAAAGACTTACTCACTAAGTCTAATTAACTAGAAAGATAGGGAGAATGGATATGACAGACCGACTGATCCGACTCATGAAAATCATTACGCTTGTCCAGGCAAGGCCGGGCATACTGGCCCGGGAGCTTGCTGAACGCTGTGGAACCAGCGAAAGAACGATCTATAGGGACATGGATGCTCTGAGTAGTATGCATATACCGATTATGCATATGGGACGGGGAAAGGGATATACCTTTATCGGGCATTTTGCGATGTATCCACTAGGCTTGACAGAGGAAGAGGCTCAGGCGCTCTTCAAGAGCCTGCCTCTGCTCGATGAGCTGAAGCCTCGGCTGCCGGAGGCTTTTGAAACCGCTTATGAGAAGGTGCTGGCTGCGGTTTATAAGCAAAGCACAGAGAAGATGGAGATCTACGGAGAACGGGATGAAGAACCGGATGCCGATCAATAGAGCTGCTGGCGCTGTGCTCTTGTCATTCCGACAGGACTGCCTGCCGGGCGGGAACAACGATAAAAGCATGGCCGCATCAGGAAAGAAAGCCTGGTGCGGCCATGCTTTTATTTATTCATCCTCTGGCCACGCCTGCTTCTGAAGCAAATAAGCGGCAAAGGCCATCGGCTTGCGGTAGGTGTCCTTCCACACCTGATCCATCCCGGCTTTTCGA
The DNA here is from genome assembly GCF_044383795.1 of Paenibacillus sp. JSM ZJ436. NCBI lineage: Bacteria > Bacillati > Bacillota > Bacilli > Caryophanales > Paenibacillaceae > Paenibacillus > Paenibacillus sp. JSM ZJ436. The sequence continues at coordinate 88,283 of NZ_JBISEO010000010.1, read as the reverse complement.
AATCCGTAACGCTGATCCCTGCCGTTGCATTCTATAAAGAATAGGCGTCCGTCGGACGCGAGGCCTGCGTCAATGCCGAAATCGGCAGCGTATGGCATATGGCGCGACAGCGCTGCGGCAATCCGGAGACCGAAGTGCTCCAGCCGCTCCACCAGCTGGCAAGCGGGAATGGCAGGGAACGAATCTCTAAGCACTCCTTCTATAGGAAGCGGAATGCCCCCTTGGGCAATGTTTGAGACAAAGGTTCCTTGCGGTGTAGTTCTGGCGAACATGCCGGTGACCTCCCAGGTCCCCTGCGCCCCCCGCTGAACCGTAATCCGGATGTCATAGGGATTGCCGCCGTACTTTACCAGCGGAATGCGTTCCTGGACGAGAAAGGGCTGCCGGGAAATTCGGCGGCGCAGCAGGGCTGGAAGGCGTCCATGCCGGGTAGGTGCGCTACGCCAGGCGGCTGCAGACGGCGAGGACGTGGAATAGGTAAACCGGTCATGCTGCCGGCCGCGCTGCAGCCGCATAATGCCAAGTCCGACGCTGCCGCTGCAGGGCTTTACAATCACATCGCGGTGCTTTTTCAACATTAGCGCAATGGAGCCAAGGCGGGCAGGGGCTGTATGGGGCAGTAAGGCCAGGGTTTCCGGCTGTTCTGCCAGCATGCGATGCACAAGATCCTTTCCATAGCGATTATGGGCGTTAAAGACATAGATGCCTGAAGTGATCAAGTGCTCAATGATTTTTTTATGGGTGGGCCGCTGGAGTATAGAACGGTTGTGAATCACTTTGGGCAGCGGAACGATTGTCTGTACATAGCCTGAGCGAGCAGGCGTCCAGGCAAGCACGGTGCACGTGTCCAGCGCAATGTCCGTAATCCGGAAAAAGCACGGGATAAGACCCAGGTCTGCGGCTGCTTCTTCGTAGCAGGAAATAGATTCCGTACCTGTAGACCCTTCCGGAATTCCGAGATACGCTGAGCTGTTGAGCAGTATACCGACATATTGCGGCTTCATGGACCAGCCTCCCTCCTGATCAATTCGGTGTAATCTCCTTGTATTGTATGGGAGATAAGCCCCTTCGGGATGGACGGGTGCCGGATTTCACGGGCCTATCTTTTCACTTTGACATGCAGCAGAGCGGCACCATATGCAATAGGAAAGGAGGCTGCGGGATGAGAAAAGTCGCAGTCATTACACCGGGTTCCTTCGTCATTCCTTCAGCAAGAAGCAGCTCGGTGGAACGGGTCATTGAACAGGTGGTTCCGCTTGCCCGTCAGGAGCTGGACATCCGTATCTATGGAACCGGAGGAAGAGGGCTTCCCTTAAAAGGATACGTGCATGGAGTTCCTTGCATCCGGCTGCCGGCTACTTCCTATCATAAATCCTTGGTTCGAGGCCTGACGTCCTGGAGGCCAGAGGTAGTGGAGGTGAACAATCGCCCCTTTATACTACAGAAGCTGAAGGCCAGGCTTCCGGGTGTCAAGATGGTCCTGAACCTGCATTCCAACACCTTCATTCGTCCCCCCAGCCTGAAGCCGGGGCAGTTCGAGGCTGCACTGGGTCAAGCGGACCGCATTATCGTGAACAGCCGATATCTCAAACAGTTTATTGAAGCCGGTTTTAGGCGAATGCCGCCGGAAATTGTAGTCAATCACCTTGGCGTCAGGCCAGAGGCCTTCACGCCGCGGTTTACGCCGGCGGTTGAAGCGCTGCGAGGTCTGAAGCTGGCGCAGCGGGGCTGGGAGGGGAAGAAGATTCTTCTCTTTGTCGGGCGACTGATTCCGGAGAAGGGCGTTCATCATATTATCGAGGCCCTGCCGGGCATTATTGCGGTGCATCCGGATGTACATGTCCTGATTATCGGCAGTGCAGGCTATAGCTCCGACCGCGAAACCGCTTATGTACGGAGGCTGAAGCAGATCGCGCGGCCTGTGGCTCCCTGGATCACATTTCAGCCCTTTGTTCCGTTTCCGGCTCTGGCTCATTGGTACACCCTGGGTGACGTAATGGTGGTCCCCTCCTCTACCCGGGAAGCCTTTGGTCTGGTTAATGTGGAGGCTATGGCAACAGCTCTCCCGATTGTAGCGGCGGCGGCCGGAGGAATACCTGAGGTTGTAGAGGACGGCGTCAGCGGGCTGCTGATTCCGCCCGAGAACCTGCCCTGGGGGCTGGTAGCTCCAATCAACCGGCTTCTGGGCGATGAGTCACTGCGGGCAAGTATGGGAGCAGCGGGGCTTGCGCGTTGCCATCGCCAATTCCGCTGGGATCTGACGGCCGCACGCTGGGCGCAGCTGATGCAGCGGGTATAGAAGCCGTGTCCGCGCTGCATTGCTGACATACCATAAGATAGATGAAATGTCGCATCATAAAAAGAGGGATGTAGATGGTAAAGCGATGGAGAAGCCGCAAAGCGCCTCTGCAGCTTTGGCATAAGAAGGACGACACGGTTGCTGTTCAGAGGCCGTATGTATCGGTCATCATTCCAGCGATGAATGAGTCTGCGACCATTGCGAGAGTCATCAGGGAAGCTGCACAGGTGCACCGTGACACAGAAATCATTGTGGTTGCCAACGGCTGCAGTGATCATACGGCGAGAATCGCCCGGGCGTCAGGGGCAAGGGTGCTGACGTTTCGAACCCCGCTGGGGCATGATGTAGGGCGAAGCGTCGGTGCCGGGGCTGCGCGGGGGGAGGTCCTGTTATTTATCGATGGAGATATGGTTATTCCGTCCCAGGATCTGCGCCGTTTCGTAGAGGCTGTCACTACCGGGGTGGATGTCGCCCTGAATGACTATGAGGGTCCGGTAGAGCGGCAGCCCGTGCACCGTGTCATTCTGGCAAAGCACGTGTTGAACATTGCACTGGGGCGGCCAGAGCTTGCTGGAGCTTCTATGACGGCGGTTCCGCATGCACTTAGCCGAAAAGCACTTGAAATCATTACCGCGCCAGCCCTTTCGGTGCCTCCCCGTGCCCAGGCTGCTGCCATGATGTCCGGGCTTCAGGTGCAGCGGGTGCACCGGGTTGAGGTTGGAAGAATGAATCCTCGGCGGGTTCAGGGCCGTGATCCGCTGGAAGCGCTCGTGCTGAGTGATCATCTGGAAGCCTTACAGAGACTTCTTCGGAGCAAGGGCTGCCGGGGAGGCTTTCCAGCCTCCTTAGATGCCGCGGCTATAGAGGATAAAGCTCGTACTGAGGTGGTCACATGAACATGAAATCCAGAAGCCACAAACGTAAATCGAGGTTGAAAAGAGCTGCTGAGATGCTGCATCCTTCGAAAGGAAGAGAGGCAAGGAGGAGAAGAAGCTGTGCTCGCAGGCGGCCGCCTGGCAATGCGCTCAAGCTTCCTATAGAGCAGCGAAAGCTGCAGGAGGACCGCAGGGTCTCTGCCGTGGTGGGTGTAGGAAACGGAATGACTTATGCACCGGAAGTGGTGGAGAGCCTCCTCTCCATGTCACTGCATGAGGTCATTATTGTGCTGGACGAAAGTCAATCCCAAGCCTTCGAACACGCCCGTTCCTGTAAAGGGGCTATTGTGATTAATCAGCCGGACATCTTGTCTGCGGGGGCAGCACATGTCTTGGGTGCGGAGGTCAGCACAGGAGAGATTGTCATGTTCATGCCTGGAGATCGGATCGTGACGGAAGAGGAGCTGGCCCTTTATATAGAGGCCTGCAGCCAAGGTGCGGATGTCGTGCTTCAGGATCTTTCCGGGCGGCTTCCGGCTTTCAAGTATCAAAGCCGGGAAATGCGTGTCCGAAGCTTTCTGAATCGGATCATGGGTCGGGAGGATCTGAATGCCAGCTCGCTTACTGAGCTGCCGCACGCGCTCAGCCGGCGGGCCATTCAGTGTATGGGAAGCTTCCGTCTCGCGACCCCGGCCAAGGCGCATGGATTGGCTTTGGCCGGGGGACTGAAGATCAGGGCTGTCAGCGCTGCCCCGCTGGCACCGGAGTCCACAAAAGGATCAGAGAAGGGCATGGACATGTCTGAGTCCTCCCTTGCAGAGGAGATCCTCATCGGTGACTATCTGGAGGCGCTGGGCAGCATGATGGAAAGACTTGGTCCGTCGCTAACCCTGGCGCCGCCTTCCCGCAAAGTGCTCGCCGCCAGGAGGAACCGCCGATGAGCAGTATGACCCGCTTGACGAGCATCATTATTCCTACCTTCAATGGCCTGGAGCTGCTGCGCTCTTGTGTAGAGCATATTCGGACATATACCGACACAGCCTACGAGATCATTGTGGTTGACAATGGCTCCCGGGACGGCACCTGTGAATATTGCTTACAGGAGGGGCTCTTCCTGATCTCACTGCCGCAGAATCTGGGCTTCCCCGCCGCTTGCAATTATGGTCTGCGCGCTGCCCGGGGCGACTCGCTGCTGCTGCTCAATAACGACGTTCTTGTCTCCCCGCGCTGGCTGTCTCTGCTGACACAGGCCTTATACAGCCGGCCCGAATATGGCATCGCCGGTCCGGTCACCAATTATGCGAGCGGCATCCAGCAGGTGAAGGTGAGCTATAAGGACCGCGAGGGCTTTCTTGTGGAGGCAGAGAGCCACAACCGGAGTAATCCCGCGCGGTGGCGCGAAGTGCAGCGGATTGTCGGATTATGCTTTTTGTTCAAACGGGAGGTTGCACAGAGCATTGGCCTGCTCGATGAAGGCTTCTCACCAGGCCATTATGAAGATGACGATTACTGCTACAGAGCGCGAAAGAAGGGCTACCGCCTGATTCTGGCCGGAGATGTTCTCGTGCATCATGAGGGGAGCGCCAGCTTTCGGCGGCGTTACCCCCGGGGAATGCGGGCTTTAATTGCCCGGAACCGGAAGCGGTTTATACAAAAATGGGGCTGTGATCCCCGCACATTCATAACCTGATGGAGGCGATGGTGAAGATGAAGGGAGTGCTGCTGGCTGGCGGAAACGGCACCCGGCTTGCGCCTTTGACGAAGCTGATGAACAAGCACCTCTTGCCGGTAGGCCGGTATCCGATGATTGCCTATGGCATCGACCGACTCCGCCTTGCAGGCATTACAGAGGTACTGCTCATTACAGGCGCTAGATCACTGGGATTATACGCTGAATATTTTGAGAATGGACTCAAGCATGGAGTGCGCCTGACCTACCGAGTTCAGGAGCAGGCCGGCGGCATTGCCGAGGCGCTGGAGCTGGCAAAGGGCTTTATTTTGCCGGGGGAAAAGTTTGTGATGCTGCTGGGAGATAACCTGTTTCTGGATGATCTGCAGACCTATCTTCGAAACTTCAACAAGCAGCCGGCAGGCAGCGCACGGGTGCTGCTCAGTCCGGTAAAAGACCCGCATCGTTACGGGGTTCCTGTCTTCAACGGAGAGCAGAGCTCGAAGATTGACCGGATTGAAGAGAAGCCGCAGCAGCCGCAAAGTCAATATGCCGTGACAGGCATCTACATGTACGATGATGCGGTGTTCCAATGGATTGAACGCATCCATCCCTCGGCGCGCGGAGAGCTGGAAATTACCGATGTGAACAATCTGTATGCGGGTGAAGGCAGGCTTGAGTATGATGTGCTGACACAGTGGTGGTGTGATGCCGGCACGTTTGAATCCCTGGCGGAGGCTTCGTTGATGATGAAAAATGTGACGCTGTAAGACTGAGTTCGGAACCGGTTCTGCCCGTCGTGCATATGTTAAATGAGAAACCCGTACCGTACCGGTGCTATTGTCCATAGATGGGAGGTGCCTGCATGGAGCAGAAGATTGACGAGCTTATGAACCATCTGTCCCATTCGCAGCAGCAAATGGCGCGGATCCTGGAGGCCCAGCGCCATGCCGCCGTGCGGATGGCTCAAGTGGTACATGGTATGCCGGATGACTGGAGTGCTCGGTCTGGAGTTGCCGGAAATGAAGGGAAGCCCGGGGGCCGGGAAAGCGATGATGCCGCAGAAGGCTTTATTCAACAGATCCAGCAGGTCAATGGCAGCATTGCAGCCTATTTGAACGTGATGGCTGATTTTCAGCAGGCGGCTGCGGATCATTTGGAGATGGTCATGAAGGAGCTGCGGGGCGGGGACAGCGAGGAATAATCCAGGCAGGCCTACCAAGGCACAAGGCAGTCATGCGGAGGCGTATATGAGCAGAAATGATTCTTTGATGCGGATGCTGGATGCCGCAGTGTCCATCCAGCGGGAGACAGCGCTCATTCTGGCGGGCAAAGCGGTGGAAGCGGAGAAGGTGAAGCAGTGGGTCATTACTTATGGCGGAAATGTGGTTACCCTGCAGGAGCCGCTGGCGATCCATGAGCAGATTGTAGAGCAGATCGAGGGCCTGACGCGGATCAGCTCCGGTCTGTGCCGGAACCTAAGAGCGGTGCTGCAGGCAGGAGACGAGGATTCGGAGGCCTCTGGCTTTGAAGGCTTTGATTTCGGGGATGCAGAGAAATGAGCCGTTCAACGCGTCGGGAGCAGGAGGCCAAGGCAGAACTCGTCGCTTCAATCGCCCGCAGTCAGCATGCGCTGGCCCACATGCTGGAGCAGATTGCCGAGTCGACTTCCTTCTCCGATGTGACGGTGAAGAAGCTTGCGGAGAATATTCGCCTGCTGACCCAATATCAGGAAGTCATGTCTCAGATGCTGACAGGGATCTCCTTTAACCGGGTGAAGGAGGGCGCACCTGCTCCTGTCTGGCTGGCCAGCATTGCCGGGCGGGAAACCAGACCACATGGTAGGAGGTAACGGCATGAAGACATCCCGATCTGCGCGTCCGGGCCGGGCGAGAAAGCCGGGACGGCGAACCCCGTCCCGCCGCAGTGTACCAGGGACCTTGCGCAGTAAGAAGGTCAGACGGACCTTGGCTGTTAAAAAGTCGATCGTCCGTGCCAAGCTGCGCCGTAAGGCCCGCAGGAGGCCGGGAAGCAAGTCGGTCAAGCAGAGACTCAGCCGACTGACGTTCAACCCGACTTATGCAACCGGCTATGCCCAGGCCTATGATGAAGGCTTTAACTCCGGATTTGCCAAGGGCTATGAAGACGGGCTGAAGGTATAAAAATTGCTTTTTTTGAACGTAAAGAGCTGTGTGGAAAGTCTTCCCCGGCTCTTTTTTTGCTGCTTGCGGGCTCCGCAGAAGCGGGCATCCGCCAATTTCCGGCGGCTGTGGACATCCGTCCATGATGCATCCGTCCTGCCGGCATATAGTTTATGGAACCGTTTTGGTATAGGAATTCAATGAAGCAGGGTGAAGCGGATGAAGCAGAGACTCAAGCAAGCAGACCGGAGGAAGCAGCATTATAGGGAGGGCTTTCTGGAAGGATACCGGCTGGGCTTGTGCCGGGCGGTTACAGACCGGATTCCCGACCCGGCACCGCCTCAGCTGGATCTAAAGCTCATGTACATTCCCCAAGGCTTTGAGTCGATTGATGCCGGCATCGAAGCCGCTCTCAGCACGATGGTGAGAGAATGGATTCAGGTGAGTCCGGAGGGCATGCTGGAGGCTGCCCGCAAGGAAAGACCAGACGTCATTCTGGTCATGAACGGGCTGCATGTGTTTCCGAAGGACTGGACGATGCAGCTGGAGGAGGTCTCCTCTCTTGGCATCACAACCGCCGTGTGGTTTGTGGATGATCCTTATTTTACGGAGGAGACGTCTGTGCTGTGCCGGCACTATGATCTGGTGTTCACCCACGAGCTGAGCTGTGCCGAGCTGTATCGTTCATTAGGTGTGGAGCGGGTGCACTATATGCCGCTGGCGGTGCATCCCGGCATCTTTGCCCCGATCCCGGCAGGGGCGGATTATCAGTCTGATATTTGCTTTATCGGCAATGCCTTTCGTAACCGGGCTGCGCTGTTTGATGAGCTGGCCCCGTATTTATCCGGCAAAAAAGTCCGCATTATCGGCGGGTTCTGGGAGCGATTGACGCGTTACAAACAGCTGTCGCCCTGTATAAAAAGCGGATTCATTCCACCAGCGGAAACGGCAAAGTATTATAATGGCGCGAAAATTGTCATCAATCTTCACCGGCCTGCAGGGATCGGAGACGATAACCGGAACAGCCTGGGTCTGCCGGGCAGGTCCATTAATCCTCGGACCTTTGAGATCAGCGCTTGTGGAACACTGCAGCTCACCGATATCCGCGAGGATTTGTATCACTATTACGAGCCGGGCGTGGACATCGAGACGTTCCGCGATGCTAGAGAGCTGCAGCACAAGCTGGAGCATTATTTATCCCGGGAGCAGGAGCGGCTGGATATTGCAGTACGCGGGCTCCGGACGACCTGGTCCCGGCACACGTATAAGCACAGGCTGCCTCAGCTTCTGGAGATTCTGGCGCAGGCTGTGCAGCCATGAGTTGAAACCTTCAGGAAAGAGGGAGAGTGGTGATCATGCGTAACAAAATGCCTTCCCCGCAGCCTCCGGGAGCTCTAGCCTATCTTCAGGGCCGGGAGGCGGGGCAGCGCGAGGGCTATGAGGAAGGATATTTTCGAGGCAAGCAGCAGGCGTACACGCAGCGCAGCCACTTTACGCCGGCAATGCGGGACGTCCACGTGCTGTATGTTGCGTCCGGTAAAGGCTATCCGTATTCGCCGATCGATGAAGCAGTGTTTGCGACCCTGCAGAGCATGGTCCGGCAGGTTACCCTCTCGGATTCCAGAGCGGATGTCGCTTCCGCAGCGGCCGGATGCCTTCCGGATGTGATGATTGTGCTGGACGGGATGTTTTTACCGACGGATCAGGTAGACCAGGTTCGCAGCATGGGCATCCCTACCGCCGTATGGATGACGGATGATCCCTACTATGCAGATATGTCGGCAGGCTGGGTCATGCATTATGATTACGTTTTTACCTTAGAAAAAAATTGTGTGGCTTACTATCAAAATCTGGGCTGCCCGCGGGTTGCCTACCTTCCGTTTGCCGCTTATCCCGGTCATTACCGCCCGATTCCAAAGCCGACTGCCTTCCGCAGGCAGGTGAGCTTTATCGGGACGGCCTACCCGAAGCGGATTGAATTTTTCAGTCCGATTATGGATGAGTTGATGAAATTTGATATGCACATTAACGGGAACTGGTGGGAACGGCTTCCGGGCTACAGTCGATATGGCACAAGGATTGAAATGAATAAATGGATGGGACCGGCGGAGACCGCAGACGTCTATAACAGTGCCAAGATCGTCGTGAACCTGCATCGGGCTTTTGACGACGCTGCTATTAATCAAAATGCCAATCGCATTCCAGCGTCTTCTCCGAACCCGCGCACCTTTGAAATCGGCGCCTGTGGAACGCTTCAGCTCTGTGATGAGCGGGAGGATCTGGCCAGCTTCTACACGCCCGGCGTGGAGATGGATACCTTTCGGTCTCCGGCTGAGCTGCTGGAGAAAATCGCCTATTATGTGGCCAACGAGCCGCTTCGCAAAGAAATCGCGCTGCGGGGACTGGAGCGGACGCTGAAAGAGCATACGTACGCCCACCGGCTGGAACGGATGCTGTCGGTGATTTTTGCATAGCCGGCGACATGAAGCTGTCGCCGCCTGAAATGGTTGAATGGAGGGGAACAAGCGTCGTTACACCGCCGCTGTCCTTGTAATATATTGTACCAACTGGGTCCGGAGGAGGTGAAGTTCGCACCCTGCGCGAGTATCGCAAGCGGCAGAGTGTGATGGATGGTTATGAGCTCAAAGCCGAAGCTGCTATTGTTTTCTCACTTATCCAATCCTGACAGCATTACCGGTGCGGAAAAGCTGCTGCTGTTTTTTTGCCGGGAATTGCTGCCGTACTTTGACTGTGTGCTGGTGGCTCCGGGAGAGGGGCGTCTCACCGCCTTGGCCCGGGAGTCTGGCGTTCCTGTTAGAATCTGGCCCCTTCCACTGCTGTACAGCGTGTATACGCCTTCGCCGCAATTGAAAGAGGAGGCCCGGCGGATGAGAACAAAGCCGGTCTACCGGAGGCTGGTCCGCTGGATGGCGAAGGAAGCGCCAGATCTTATTCTGACCAATACCTGTGTTCATTACCTTCCGGCAGCTGCCGGAAAGGCACTGGGCATCCCGGTCATCTGGAAGCTGAACGAGGTGATGATGGATAACGGATTTCTGCAGGAATCGGCAGCGCTCATTGATACCTTTAGCGACTGGATTCTCGGGATCTCTCAATCCGTGGTCCAGTGCTTTAGTGAACCTGTACGAAGCTCCAAGTGCTTCGTGCTGTACCCTTCCTGGAAGGAAGAGGAGCTGCACCCTGCAGCCTGGACTGAGCTTCGGGAGCAACGGCGCGCTGCACTCGGCGTAGATGCCGGGATGCCGCTGATCGGTGTCGTCTCTTCCTTTCTCGTTCCGAATAAAGGGATCGCGGATTTCGTCGAGATGGGAATCGCTTTGAAGGAGCGTAACCCGCAAGCCAGGTTCTGGATTGTCGGCAGCGTATTGCAGGAGGAGTACTATGCTCAGCTCCAGGCCCGGATAACCGAGGCTGGCGCTGCGGAGCGTTTTCTCATCACAGGCAGTCAGGAGCAGTTAGAGCCGGTGTACAGCGCCCTCGATATTCTTGTGGTGCCAAGCCGGGTGCCGGAAGGCTTTGGACTGACTGCTCTGGAGGGTATGGTACATGGCAAGCCGGTCGTTGCTTATGCCCACGGCGGGTTAAAGGAGCTGCTGGAGGCGGCAGGGAGCCCGGCGCTGCTGGCCGAGCCGGGAAATCCCGGTGCACTGGCGGATGCGGTGCAAGGTCTGCTGGAGGATGCCGCATCGTGCCGGGCTTTAGGAGAATGCAGCCGGGGCAATGTCCTGGGTATATTCGGTCCGCAAATGTACCGCATGCGGCTGCAGGAGCTTATCAGCCGCTGGGTGCTGGAGAGACCTCTAGGCTTCCAGAAGGGGGCCGAACGAAGAAAAAGCAGCGCGCGGGCGGTGCCGGTCAAACGAGGCAGGAGCCGGAGGTCGCTTCGTGTACGTGCCAAAGCCCGTCGCCGCCGGTTGACTGCAGCCTCCAGCCGGACGCGCAGCCGGCACAAAAGCTTGCCGCGGACAGACAAGCGAAGCAGGCTAAGGCGCGGCTGAAGCCGGGCGCTGTCCATGGGTCAGCCCCGGACTACGATGATAAGGAGCACACCCGCAGATGAAAGTCTTAACGATTCTAGGAACCCGGCCTGAAATTATCCGGCTGAGCTTGATTATTCCTCTATTGGACCGTTTTGCAGAGCGTCATGTGCTCGTTCATACCGGTCAGAATTTTACCGCAGGTCTGAGCCAGGTGTTCTTCTCGGAGCTTGGTCTTCGAAATCCGGACTACGTGCTTCAGGACCGCCAGGCCTCGCTGGGAGGTCAGCTGTCTCTGATGTTCAGCCGAATGGAAGAAATTCTGGAGGCGGAGCAGCCGGACACTGTGCTGCTGCTGGGAGATACGAACAGTGCACTGTGCGCCGTTCTGGCGGAACGGATGGGGTATCCCGTTGTGCATATGGAAGCCGGGAATCGCTGCTTCGATTTGAACGTGCCGGAAGAGAAGAACCGGAAGGTTATTGATGCCGTTTCTTCTATTAATATGCCTTACACCGAGTATAGCCGAAAGCATTTGCTGCGCGAGGGTGTTCCCAGCCAGCGGATCGTCTTGACCGGCAATCCAATCTATGAAGTGATGAAGCATTACGAGAAGCAAATTCATGAGAGCCAGGTGCTGCAGAGGCTGTCCCTGACGCCAAAGCAATATTTCCTGGTCACCGTGCACCGGTCCGAAAATGTGGACCGCCCCGAGCCGCTGCGTGAAATTTTGGCCGGCTTGAACCGGGTAGCCGAGACGTACGGACAGCGGTTGATTTGCAGCCTTCATCCCCGTACAGCCTCCAGGCTGAAGGCGGCCGGCACAGTCATGCACCCGCTGGTGGAGTTTCATGAGCCGTTCGGATTTTTCGATTTTGTCCGTCTGGAGCAGGATGCCAGATGCGCGATTACCGACAGCGGCACCGTTCAGGAGGAATGCTGCATTCTGCACGTGCCTACCGTAACGGTTAGGCGGACGACAGAGCGTCCCGAGACGGTAGACTGCGGCAGCAACATCGTCTCCGGTGTAGATGCAGACCGTATCCATGATGCGGTGAAGCTGATGACAGAGCTGAAGCCGGATTGGGTTTGTCCGGAAGGGTATTTGACGGAGCATGTGTCGCACACCGTCGTAAAATATGTGGTTGGAGGGAAAGTGAATGTTTAATAATCAACGTATTCTGGTTACGGGCGGCACAGGCTCTTGGGGACATGAATTGATCAGCCAGCTGCTGCCGCAAAATCCGAAGCAGATTATCGTATTCTCCAGAAGCGAGGCGACTCAGGTCGCAATGGACCGTGAATTCGAGGATCAGCGGCTAACCTTTCGGATTGGAGATATCCGGGATAAGGAGGCGTTAAGCGCCGCCTGTCAGGGCGTCGATTATGTGTTCCATCTGGCGGCGCTCAAGCATGTGCCGGTATGTGAAGAGCACCCGTATGAGGCGCTGAAGACGAATGTGGTCGGCACGCAGCACGTGATCGAGGCCGCCATTGAGAATAAAGTGAAAAAGGTCATCTATATCTCGACAGATAAGGCCGCGAATCCTTCCAACTTCTACGGTATGACCAAGGCGATCGGCGAAAAGCTGATCGTGTATGCCAACCTGCTCAGTCCGGACACGAAATTCGTATGCGTCCGGGGCGGGAATGTGCTTGGTACGAATGGCAGTGTGGTGCATCTGTTTATTAACCAGATTAACCAGAAGGGGCAGATCCGCATTACCGATCTTGGGATGACGAGATTCTTCCTGACGCTGAAGGACGCCATCTCCCTGCTGTTCAAGGCTTCAATCGAAAGCGTTGGCGGAGAAATTTTCGTGATGATGATGCCGACGTGTAAAATTTCGGATTTAGCCGAGGTGCTGATTGAGCATTCCCAGAAGCAGGGCATCAAGCTGGTAGAGACAGGAGTGCGTCCAGGGGAGAAAATTCACGAAATACTGATGAGCGATTTCGAGAGCCTGACAACCGTAGCTTATGATGATCAGTATTTGGTCATCCTTCCGACACTGGATATTCCCGGCATTCAGTCTCATTACGCCAGCAAGCCGAAGGTTGCGTTCAAGAGCTTTAGCTCGGAATTTAATCTGATGAGCAAGCAGGAAATTCGGGACATTTTGCAGCGCGGAGGATTTTTGTCATGAAAATGCTGGTGCTGGGAGGGAATGGCATGGCTGGCCATGTGCTTGTAGATTATTTCCGCAGGCACGGCCATCATGTGTTTTACACGACACGGGACCGCAGGAGTGAGGACGGCCTGCTGCTGGATGCGGGAGATATCGGCACGGTGGAGAAGATCGTTCGCGCTGTCTCGCCGGAGGTTATCATCAATGCGGTCGGCGTACTGAACCAGTTCGCAGAGCAGGACAAAATTAACGCCTACCATATTAACGGATTTCTGCCCCACCGCCTGCGTCATATGGCAGATGCCATTTCAGCGCGCCTGATTCATATTAGCACGGATTGTGTATTCTCGGGCAGCCGGGGAGGATACCAGGAAAAGGATACCCCGGACGGTACCTCCGTCTATGCCCTGACCAAGGCGCTGGGGGAGGTCTCACATCCGGAGCACCTCACGATCCGGACCTCCATCATTGGACCGGAAATTCGCTCCGGTGGCATTGGTCTGTTCGAATGGTTTATGAGGCAGGAGGGCAAGGTTTCCGGATATCGGAACGTCTGGTGGAACGGTGTCACCACGCTGGAGCTGGCCAAAGCGATTCACCACTTCATCGGCTCGGACCTTGGAGGCTTAATCCACCTGGCTCATCCCGAGCCGCTTAGCAAGTATGAGCTGCTGCAGCTGTTTAAGGATCTATGGAACAAAGAAGATACCCTCATCGAGCCTGACGATGACATGGTGCAGGATCGAACGCTGATCTCAACTCGGGAAGACGTGGATTATTCTCTCCCCTCATATCCTGACATGCTGAGGGAGCTGCGGCAATGGCAGCAAAGGGGTTGAAGCCTGCTTTGTTGGTGACCGGAGCTGCAGGCTTTACCGGCAGGCATGCGTGTCAGCATTTCCATGACCTCGGCTGGGCCGTTACAGCGGCAGTGCGCAAGACTCCGCCGGCTTCGCTCCTTCCGGGCGTGAAGGCGGCAGAGTGTGAGCTGACTGACCGGGAGCAGGTCCGCCAGCTGATTGACAGGATCAGACCTCATTATGTTCTGCATGTAGCCGGTAGGAACGCAGTGCCGGATTCCTGGCGCGATCCGGCCGGGCATATGGAAGCTAATGTGATGGCGCCGGTATATCTCATGGAGGCGATGCGTGAATTCAGGCCGGACGGCAGGCTGCTGCTGGCGGGCTCCAGGCTGGGAGTGGATCCTGCCCAGGGAGCCCGCTCTGTGCCGCATCCTTACAGCCTTAGCAAGAGCGTAGGAAGCTGGGTCGCAGAGGCCTGGTCCGCCTTATATGATCTGCCTGTGATGATCGCTGAGCCTTCGAATCTAATCGGTCCTGGGGAATCCACAGGCTTTTGCATGCTGCTGGCAAAGCATATTGCCCGCTGCGAGCTTGGTACTATGGAAGGTAAAGCTCCGTTTACCATCTCCTCCAGAGGAGCAGTTCGTCGATTTCTGGACGTCAGAGACGCGGTTTCAGCTTATGAGAAGCTGCTGTTATCCGGTGCACCGGGAGAAGTATATCCTGTAACCGGAGAGCAGGAGTGGACTTTGGGCGAGGTTGCAGAGCGGCTGTTATGTAAAGCTCGCGGCAGCGTACCTGTGCAGTGGGGCAGTGAGACAGACAACGCCCCCGCTCCCCCCCAAAGTGAGACTGTACGCTCTCAGTCAATATCAGAGCTGGGCTGGCGTCCTGGAATTGAAATGGAGAAGAGCCTGGATGATATTTTGGCCTATGCACGAGCTGTCACGGAATCCTCGCGATAACAAGCTCGCCCCTTGCAAGGGGCAGTGTCGCATGACATTAACCATAATTGGAAGACGGCAGACTGCTGATCCCTCGGCGGTCTGTTTGCCTTTTGCCGGAGGTGCTTGCTTTTCATCCTCATGCGTCTTTGGTGCATCCAAAACCTTTCAGCATACCGCCTCGTCCCATCGGTCATCCTATACCTTGTCAGCACACCTATAACAGAGATGGAGGATGAATTGATGATGAAATCCAAAGCCCTTAGCCTGACCTTGTCGGCGGCTTTAATCACAAGCGTGGCCGGTTTGGCAGGCTGTGGCAACATGAACGACGGCAACTCCACCAAGGCGCACAATATCAGCACGAACGATAATGGACGCATCGGGGACAGCCGCATCTTGAACAATGGCCGCAACGGCATGCAGCATGACCTCTCCAACCTGAAATACAGCAAGGTGCTCTCCGAGAAGGTGTCCAAGATCAATGGTGTGGGTGACGCACGCGTATTCGTTACGAAAAATAACGCTTATGTCTCCTTATCCCTGGATGGCGAGTCCGGCATGAATGGCATGAACGGCCGCATGGGCGGCACTAGCGGCATGACAGATCGCATGGACAGCATGACAGGGCGCAGCAACACCGGAACCAACGGCCGTACAGACGGCTTGTACGGGGCATCCGGTACCGGGACTGCAGGTCTGCTGCGAGGCATGAGTGATCCGCGCGGCACGCTGGATAACAATACAGGTCTCGGGCGTAGTGCAGGATATGGCAGCTACGGCACAGGCGGTGGGAACACCATGGGCGACAACTCCGGCGACAATCATATGATGGGCAGCAACGGAGCGACAATGGGCAACCGCGGCCGCTATGGAGCCATGAATACAGACAACGATATGGGCATGGGTATGGGTGACAATCAAGTGCCGCAAAATATCCGGAGCCTGATCAACAGCACCGTTCAGAAAACGGCTCCTCAATGTGAGCAGGTATACGTATCTGACGATGCCGATTTCTTTGACCGCTCTGAAGGCTATGCCGGCAACGGAATGATGGGTAACGGAGATCAAGGAGACGGCAATGTCGTTGGCAACATGACAGAGGATTTGGGCGCGTTCATCAATCGTCTGTTCCCGATGAACATGAACGGTCGGGATAACGGTATTCTGAATAATGACGGTACCTCAAACGGCATGTATAACACAGGCAACAGCGGCACGAACCGATAAGTCCTAGCTTGTCATTATTTTCATCTCTTTATGCTTAAAAAAGCTCCTGCCGAAAGGAATCGGCAGGAGCTTTTGTGCACAGCCCTATTAATATTTGCGGCTGCCCTGAACCCATACCGCTTCCAGGTCCAGTTGGTCGTTCAGGAGCAGTACATCGGCCAGCAGCCCTTTGGCCAGGGAGCCGGTTCTATCGTCAATGCCGATGACCTTCGCGGGATTGAAGCTTGCAGCAGCCGAGGCCTGCTGAATGCTGAGGCCGACCTTTTTTACGAGATATTGGAAGCCTTGAATCATGGTCAGGGTGCTTCCGGCCAGACTGTTGCTGTTGGACTTTAAGGTAGCGATTCCCTTCTCAACAATAGTCTGCAGGCCGCCCAGCATATATTCGCCATCCGGCATACCGGCTGCAGACACGGCATCGGTCACAAGAATAAGGCCATCTGCCGGCTTCAGTCGTGCCAGAATGGAGACGGCTGCCGGATGGACGTGAATACCGTCCGCAATAATTTCAGCGCTGAGGCGATCGTCGCCGAGCAGAGCCCCGGCTGTACCCGGCTTGCGGTGATGCAGTCCGGTCATGGCATTAAAGGTGTGGACCCCGTGGGAAAGGCCGGCATCCACCGCACGCTGCACCTGCTCATACGTGGCGTCGGTGTGACCCAGCGCAGCCACAATACCGTGCTCCTTCAGCCAGGATATGGCTTCGAGGGCGCCGTCCCGCTCTGGAGCGAGGGTCATCAGCTTCACCAGCCCGGGGAAGTTCTGCTGCCATTCCTCCAGCCAGACAATGCTAGCGGGAACAATGTGCTCCGGATTTTGTGCTCCCGGCCACTGGGGACTTATGAAGGGTCCCTCCAGATGAACACCCTCCAGCCGGGCGTACGGCATCGTTGAGCTTCGATATTGCTGTATGTTTTGAAGCACAGCATCAATGGCATGTTTAGGAGCTGTCATGGTCGTGGCGAGCATGGAGGTCGTGCCCTGCGAGCAGTGGAAGGAGGTGATCGCGTTCAGGCCTTCGATATCCGCCTCCATGAAGTCTTCGCCGCTGCCGCCGTGAACGTGGATATCCACAAAGCCGGGCATAATATAGCCTCCCTTCCGCCTAATCACCTGCTCAGCCTCCTGCTCCAGAACAGAAGGCAGACCGGATGCGGGACCGGCATATACAATCTGCTCTCCTTGCATGGCGACAGCCCCGTCTGGAATCAGTCCGCCAGGAGTTATGACGCTGCCGTATAACAGCGTACTCTGTGGGGAGCGGCTCATCGGAAGAATCTCCCGGCGCCTTCGTCCAGAAGCACGACGACATTGGGATGGCACTGAAGCAAGGAAGCAGGGCAATCCGTGGTGATGGGTCCGGTCAGCGCTTGGCGGGCAATCTCCGCTTTGTCCGCTCCCCGGATCAGCAGCAGAATTTGGCGTGACTTCATAATAGTGGCTGCACCCATCGTAATGGCGTGGGTAGGAACCTCATCCAGAGAATCGAAGAATCTCGCATTCGCTACTCGTGTTTCTTCTTTCAGCGGAACGACATGAGTCCCCCCGATCAGATGATTACCCGGCTCGTTGAAGCCGATATGCCCGTTATGGCCAATGCCAAGCAGCTGCAGGTCTACAGGGCCGTTCTCCTCAAGCATCCGGTCATAGCGCAGGCATTCCTGCTCCAGGTCAGCCGCATTGCCGTTAGGGACGTGGGTCTGCTGCAGGGAGATGTCCACATGCTTGAACAGCTTCTCGTTCATAAAGGTGCGGTAGCTTTCGGAGTGCTGCTCCGGGAGACCGACATACTCATCCAGGTTGTATGTAGTGACACCGGCGAAGCTAACCAGACCCTGTCTGTGCATATCGACCAGCTTGGCGTACAGACCGACCGGGGTGCTGCCTGTTGCAAGCCCCAGCTTGGCGCGGGGGCGGCTGGTGACCAGCGCGGTAATCAAACCGGCAGCGGTTTGGACGAAGGCTTCTTCACTGTCTAGGGTGTAAATGTTCATGTCTATTCAAGACCTCCTCGGCTTTTACGGTAATTTTGTACATTCAGATAAGACTGCTCTAATCTCGGTACATAAGTAGAGAAATCGCGGCTGGCCATGCCCATAAATAAAATATCAATAATATGAAGCTGGGCAATGCGGGAGGCCATATCTCCGCGGCGCATGCCCTCCTCCAGTGAGGAGGAGTACAGGGCAATATCAGACAGTGAGGCCAGTGCACTGCTGCGGTAAGAGGTGACGCTGATCGTAAAGGCGCCGGACTTCTTGGCGCAGCTGAGTGCATCAATAGTCTCCGGCGTTTCTCCGGAATAGGAGATCGCGATGGCGACATCCTCCGGACCCAGGTTGGATGCTGAGGTGATCTGCATATGGGAATCGGCAAAGGCCGTACAGCTTTTGCCGATCCGGACGAGCTTCTGGTAGAAATCCTGGGCCACGATGGACGAGGTGGCAATGCCGTAAAGGTCAATCCGCTTAGCCTTGCACAGTGCATCCACCGCACGCTCCAGCTGTCCCAAATCCAGCAGAGAGGTCGTATCCTGAATGGACTTCAGATGATTGCTCTCCATGGCCTGCACAATGCCCGCCAGAGGGTTGCCTGCGACAATATCCTGGTACCTTGTCTGTCCGGAGCGGGAGGTGATCTCGGCATGAGCCATTTCGGACGCCAGCTTGACCTTGAAATCCGGATACCCCTTACAGTCAAAATGCTTGCAAAAGCGGGTGATCGTAGCCGGGCTGACCTCACACTGCTCGGCAAGATCCTTAATTCCCAGATGTACAATGCTTCCCGGGTTCTCCAGAATAAAATCAGCCAGCCGCCGCTCCTGCCGGGGCAGAGCGTTCTTCTCTACAGCGATAATGTGCAGAACGGGTGCCATGCGAGGCCTCCTTCTTCTTCTTCTTCTTCTTTAACGGCTTTTGCTGTGAAAATAATTATTGTGAATCTAATATAAATAAGAAAATAATTTTAATAATGTCCATGTTAGACCATTCCATGTCAGGAATCAAGGGGCAATTTCATATGTAGCTATCCCATAGCCTGCGCTCCCCGCCCAAAATGAATACCCCGGCGCACCAATGCCACCGGGTTCTCATATGATGTGTTGACTGTATCCCTTAACCTTGTTAGACCACACATACCCGGGCAAGGAGGGGTGACACCATTGAAGGGAAATGATCAACACAGCAAGTTCTTGTTAACCCACCGTGAGCGAGAAGTATTTGAGCTGCTGGTGCAGGACAAAACGACTCGCGACATCGCCGGGCAGTTGTTTATCAGCGAGAAAACGGTGCGAAACCATATTTCCAATGTTATGCAAAAGCTGAACGTCAAAGGCCGTTCGCAAGCCGTCGTTGAACTGATCAAGCTGGGAGAGCTGAAAATCTGACGTCCTGCCGCATACACACCTTTGCGCGAAAGCTCTCTTTTCCATCGGGAAAAGGGAGCTCTTTTATGTATAATGAATTTAGGCACAATAAAAAAAGTTCAGCTTCGCTGAGTGAGTCAAATGCCAAATGGGTATTTAACAAAAAAGAACTTATTGTGGGAGGGCTTGGCATGGACAAACTCCTGATCTACCTGCTTCCGATTACAGTCATTGCCGTTATTGGACTGTTCTACTTCCTTCGTAAACCTGCCCCCAGAACCAGCAGAAATGTAATCTCCCTTGAAGAGGCAAGAAAGAAACGCCAGCATAAGGCACAAGCCTGCAGCAGATGCAAACAGCGCAGCACACTCATTTTTTATGCGAATGAAGCGGGCGTTGTCCGTGGATTTTGCCGGGATTGCAAGGGAAAGGCCGAGCGTTACGAGGAGCTGTATCCGGTATAGCTCTGTTTTCGCTTGACTTTATCGGCAGGGACAAGGTAAGGTATGGGCAAATCCATTTCGCATAATAACGTTGATCAAGGATTATAAGATACAGATGACGGCGCGTCAGAGAGGAAGCCCTAGGCTGAGAGGCTTCTCGCGCACGACTGTAGTCTTCCTTCCCTTGGAGTTGTCTCTTGAGCCTAGCGGGTGAAACGGCCAATAGACCGGCCCGGCCCGTTATTGCCGATGAGAGGATCTGTTGCCTGCCTGAGCAGGACAGATCGAAACAGGGTGGTACCGCGAGCACATTCGTCCCTTCAGACGAGCGTGCTTTTTTTGCGTTATTCATCATTTAAACGATGTCCATTATTCAAAAGGAGCTGGGAGTCCATGCGTCAAAGCAAGTTATTGATGTCTACCTATTCCAACATCTTATCCCATGAGCCGGAAATCCTCCAGTACAGGAGCGGCCTGATTCAGATTAAAATCCCGCTGGATAATCCGCTGCGCTGGGTAAACAGCTATGTGCTGCAGCACGGCAGGGAGCTTGCCGTTATTGATCCCGGGCCTCGCACGGCGCGGGCAGAGCGGGAATGGGAGCTGGTATTGCAGAAGCTTGGAATGCAGGTGCAAGAGATCACCTCAATCGTGTTGACTCACCATCATCCGGATCATTACGGGCTGGCAGGCTTTTTTCAGGAGCTCAGCGGGGCTGCGGTGTGGATGTCGGAGCGTGCTCATCAGGAAGCCGAGCTCATGTGGGGCAAGCACAGCAGCATGAGTGCAGACCTGCCGGCGTTCTTTCGCATTCATGGCATGCCTGCAGCGTGGCTGGAGCAGCTGCCGGGGCATCTGGACTCCTTCCTGCCGCAGGTCAAGCCGGCTCCGCAGGCGCGCTTTCTGCAAGACGGTGATGTTGTGCCGCTTGGCGGACGTTTGTGGCAA
Source organism: Paenibacillus sp. JSM ZJ436 (assembly GCF_044383795.1). Classification (NCBI taxonomy): domain Bacteria; kingdom Bacillati; phylum Bacillota; class Bacilli; order Caryophanales; family Paenibacillaceae; genus Paenibacillus; species Paenibacillus sp. JSM ZJ436. The sequence continues at coordinate 67,440 of NZ_JBISEO010000010.1, read as the reverse complement.
GCGGTACAGACCCATGGACATGCGCCGGGACACTTGTCCTTCTGGCATGCAGAGAGCGGCGACCTGATTTGCGGCGATGCCGTGCTGCCGCAAATCTCGCCGAACGTCAGCCTGCTGCCGGGCAGCGACGCCCAGCCGCTGCACAGCTTCCTGGAGGGGCTGCGCCGCCTCCGGGAGCTCCCGGTCCGGACTGCGTATCCCGGACACCGAAACCCGTTCACGCATTACCGTGAACGGATTGACGCGCTCCTCGCCCATCACGAGGAGCGGCTGGACACCGCGGCCGGCCTCCTGCAGACGGCCGGCCCCCAAAGCGCCTTCGAGGTGTGCACCGCCCTCTTCGGCGGCCGGCTCGGCATCCACCAGATGCGCTTCGCCATGTGCGAAGCGCTGGCCCATCTCGCCGAGCTGTCCCGGCGCTCCCGAGCCGTGCCCCGGGAGCACCCGGAGGGATGGATTTCGTTTGCCGTGCCGGAGTAAATCACGGCTTTCCTTAAACTAATCCTCACACCCTGCTGACATAAAGGTTTATGGACAACGCATTTTCGAATATGGTAGAGATAGCCGGATTATGAGTCCGGATAAACGTTTAATGATGTGTAATGGCTGTTTCTTTCGCCGCCTGAGCCGCTTGGCTTTGTACATAAGGGCTTTCCCCGGATCTCTCCTTTGGCCGCATCTCTCAGGCATAGGCGCCAGCCGCCCAGAGTACACTCGCATTACCGGTACGGCCGCTTTCCATTCATGATGGCCGCACCCCTCATACCATACGCAAAGGAGAATCTGCCATGAAAAGAAAAGAAATGGTAGCGATGCTGCTTGCCGGAGGCCAGGGCAAACGGCTGAAAAGCCTTACCCGCAATCTGGCAAAACCGGCCGTATATTTCGGCGGGACTTACCGTATTATTGATTTTCCATTGTCCAACTGCGCAAATTCAGGCATCGACACTGTCGGGGTGCTGACACAGTATGAGCCGCTCGTGCTACACTCCTATATCGGGGTAGGCAGCGACTGGGATCTGGACCGGAAGAACGGTGGTGTTTTCGTGCTCCCTCCCTACGAACGGGAGGACGGGACAACCTGGTACCGGGGAACAGCGGATGCGATTTTTAGAAACCTGAAATTTATTGAGCAATACAATCCGGAGCATGTGCTGATTCTTTCCGGGGATCACATCTACAAGATGAACTATGACCGGATGCTTCAATACCATAAAGAAAAAAATGCCGACTGCACCATTTCCGTCGTGAATGTATCCATGGAGGAGGCGACCCGGTTCGGAATTCTGAACACCGAGGATGACCTGCGGATCTATGAATTCGAAGAGAAGCCCGCGCAGCCCAAGAGCACGCTGGCTTCCATGGGAGTCTATATTTTCCGCTGGGAAATGCTGCGTGAGTATCTGCTGATGAACGTCCGCAATCCCGATACGACTCACGATTTTGGCAAAGACATTATTCCGTTAATGCTGGAGGAGAACCGTACCCTGTATGCGTATCCGTTTGAGGGCTACTGGAAAGACGTCGGAACCGTCCAGAGCCTGTGGGAAGGTAATATGGATCTGCTCTCCGAGCATCCCAAGCTGGATCTGAACGATCCCGACTGGCGCATCTATACCCGAAACCCCAATCAGCCGGCTCAGTACATCGCTCCACTGGCCAAGGTCAGCAACTGTATGATTAATGAGGGCTGCCGGGTATACGGCGAGGTCCGCCAATCCGTGCTGTTCTACGGCGTAGAGGTTGGTGAGGGCAGCGTGATTACCGATTCGGTCATTATGCCGAAGGTGAAGATCGGGCGGAATGTCACCATCCATCGCGCCATTGTGACGGAGAACATGATCATCCCGGACGGCAGCGTCATTGGTCCGCAGGGAGAAGACGATTCCGAAATCAGGCTGATCAGCGAGGAGGAGGCGGATGTGTCGCCGGAAGCGACCGGGAGTCATTAAAGTACCCAGCGCTGATGAGCCTGCAGCATAGCTATTATAATGAGGGACGGTGTAGACGATGAAATCCATGATCGGCGTAATTAATTTGGACCACGAGCTGGATGTACTGAGTGAGCTGACCTATTTCCGCTGCGGTGCGGCCGTGCCTTTTGCCGGACGCTACCGGCTGATCGATTTTGTAATGTCGAATATGATGCACTCCGGGGTGGAGGATATCGCGCTGTTCGTGCGCCGCAAATACCGGTCCCTGCTGGATCATCTGGGAGAAGGCGGTCCCTGGGATCTGGACCGGAAGCGGGGCGGATTGTTTATTCTCCCTCCCGACTGGAACGATCCGTCAGATGTATCTATCGGAGAAATGCAGCACATTTATAATAATCTGGATTTTTTCGAGCGCGGTCCGGCACCGCATATTGTGTACTCCGGCAGTCAGCATTTAGGCAGTGTGGATTTCTGCGCCGCCTATGAATATCATATCCAGCAGGGGGCTGACGTGACTCTGATTTACAGCACTCCCGAGGAGCTGCTCCCCGAGCACCGCCCTTGTGTTCGCCTGGACGTTGCAGAGGATGGACGGGTCACGGATATTCATCATGAGCAGGACAACCGGAACATTTATATGGAAATGTTTATTATGGAAAAAAATCTGTTTCTGCAGCTCGTCAACCAGTGCATTGCCCACCAGGAAAGCCATGTCTTCAGGGATGCCATCCAGAAGAATCGGCATAAGCTCAAGATTGCCGCTTATCAGCATACCGGCTATCATGCGGTCATTAACTCACTGGAAAGCTATTACCGCAACAGTCTGGAGCTGCTTAATCCGGATACCTTCCACGCTCTGTTTGATCCGCAGCCGGTGCTGACCAAGATCAAGTATGAGGTTCCGGCCAAATATCTGGAGGGAGCGCAGGTTAACCATTCTCTGGTGGCAAATGGCTGTCAGATTGATGGCCAGGTGGAGAACAGCATTCTGTTCCGCGGCGTGAAGGTCAAGGAAGGGGCGCGCATCCATAACTCGATCATTATGCAGAAATGCGTCATTGAAGAGGGCGTGGTGCTGGAGAATGTCATACTGGACAAAGACGTCAGAATTACCGCAGGAATCAAGCTGCAGGGAGATGTACGCAAGCCGTACGTCGTTGCCAAGGATACGGTGATCTAAATTTTTACTATGGTCAGGAGGCTTCATCTTTTGTTTAACAATAAAGAATTGTTCAAGGCGTCGTTTCAGGAGCAGCTCGTTAGTCGGCTCGGCAAGAGTATGGAAGAAGCAACAGCCGGCGATGTGTACAAAATTTTAGGATCCTTAATCCGTGAAAATATTGGCCGGGATTGGGCGGAAAGCAACCGGATCGCGAAGGTACAGGAAGAGAAGCAGGTATACTACTTCTCCATGGAGTTTCTGATCGGGCGCCTGCTCGGCAACAATCTGCTGAATATCGGCATGTTGGAGACCGTCCGGGACGGCTTGAAGGAGCTCGGCTGGGATCTTGATGAGATCGAGTCCCAGGAGCCGGATGCAGGGCTTGGCAACGGCGGCTTAGGCCGCCTGGCCGCCTGCTTTCTGGATTCTCTTGCCTCGCTCCAATATGCCGGACACGGCTGCGGCATCCGCTATAAATACGGTCTGTTTGAACAAAAGATTATCGACGGCCATCAGGTGGAGCTGCCGGATGACTGGCTTCAGCGGGGCAATGTGTGGGAAGAGCGCCGTCCCGACAAGAAGGTAGAGGTCCGTTTCTGGGGCCGTGTCGAGATGAGTGAGCGGGACGGACGCACGGTGTTTGAGACTACCGGGTACGAGAAGGTATGGGCCGTTCCTTATGATGTGCCGGTCATTGGCCATGGCGAAGGCAGAGTGAACACGCTGCGTCTGTGGAGTGCGGAATCCGCCGTAGATCCTATCAAGATGGCGCAGGATGGCCAAAACAGCTATTATTCCTTCTTGAATTACAGCCGTTCCGTGCAGTCAATCTCGGAATTTCTGTATCCCGATGACTCCGGCTATGAAGGCAAGCTGCTCCGGCTCAAGCAGCAGTACTTCCTGTGCTCCGCCGGCTTGCAAAGCCTGCTTCGAACCTTTGAGAAGCTGAAGCTTCCTTACACGGAGCTGCCGGAGAAGGTATCTGTGCATATTAATGATACGCACCCCACTCTGGTAATTCCGGAGCTGATGCGGATTCTGATGGATGAGCAGGGCTTTGGCTGGGACGAAGCGTGGGACATTACCGTTCAGACCGTATCCTATACGAATCATACACTGCTCAGCGAAGCGCTGGAAAAGTGGCCTGAGAATATGATTCGGGAGCTGCTGCCACGCATCTATATGATTATTGAGGAAATGAACAAACGTTTCTGCGGCCAGCTGCTGGAGGAGGGACGGTCTCAGGAGTTTGTGTCCCAGGTGGCCATTCTGGAGAGCGGCCAGGTCAAAATGGCGCATCTTGCCATAGCAGGCAGCAACAGCATTAATGGCGTAGCCGGTCTGCATACCGAGCTGCTGAAAACCGATGTCATGCAGCCCTTCTATGAGCTGTATCCGGATCGGTTCAATAATAAAACGAACGGCATAACACATCGCCGCTGGCTCATGCATGCCAATCCGAAGCTCAGCAGCCTGATTAGCGAAGCCATCGGCAGCGGCTGGACCACCTCTCCTCTGCAGCTGAAGGAGCTTGCGAAGTTCAAGGATGACCGGCACATACAGGATGTCCTGATGGGCATCAAGCTGGACAACAAGCGGCGCCTGGCAGCGTATATCCAAGACAAGCAGGGAGTTATGGTGGATCCGGAGTCTATTTTTGACGTTCAGGTAAAACGATTGCATGGCTACAAGCGGCAGCTGATGAACATTTTGCATGTGATCCACCTGTATCACGAAATCAAGGATCAGCCGAATGTCGAGCGTGTCCCAAGAACCTTCATCTTCGGCGCTAAAGCCGCGCCGGGCTACTACTTGGCGAAGAGCATTATCAAGCTGATCAATGTGGCCGCGGATGTCATTAACCGGGATCCTCAGGTGTCACAGCAGCTGAAGGTGGTCTTTCTGGAGAACTACTCGGTATCTCTGGCAGAGAAGATTATTCCGGCGGCTAACGTCAGTGAACAAATCTCGACAGCGGGGAAGGAAGCGTCCGGTACCGGAAATATGAAGTTTATGATGAACGGGGCGCTGACCATTGGCACGCTGGACGGCGCGAATGTGGAAATGTTCGACCTGCTTGGCGAGGAGAATATGTTCCTGTTCGGGCTCCGCTCGCAAGAAGTGCTGAACTACTATCGGCATGGAGGGTATGTCGCTCGGGAACTTTATCATCAGGATGCCCGCCTGCGGCGCGTGCTGGATTCTCTCGTGACAGAAGGGCCGTTCTGCTGCCACGAACGGGAGTTTGAAATCATTCGTCAGGCGTTGCTCGACCATAATGATGAGTTCTTCGTCCTGCGGGATTTTGATGATTATGCGGCTGCTCAGAAGCAGGTAGAGCAGGCTTACCGCGATTCCGTCTCTTGGGCAGGCAAGTCCATCGTGAACATCGCGAACAGCGGGCATTTTTCAAGTGACTGTACGATTGAGCGTTATGCTGCAGATATTTGGGATATTGCTCCCGTGCGCCGTGAGAGCTGAAGGCATCATTCATTGTTTCTAACCTAAAGGCTATGTAACCCCCAAGGGTTCAACCTCTCGATCTGAAGAGGTTGAACCCTTTTTTGATGTTATGAGCGTCCGTATACTCACTGTTACACCTTGTAAAATAAGAGATATGAGAAGGAGGATGCTTATGCATACGAACCCCTTGCTGGAGCGGCTGGACGCAATCGGGAGAGCTTTGTCGAAGAAGGAAGAAGCGCTGGCCTTGTTTGGCCTGGGCTCTGTGGGAGTGGAGACTGCACGGCTGGATGAATATTCGGATCTTGATTTTTTTGTCATTGCAAGGCCTGGACGCAAGCAGGAGCTGATTGATTCTCTGGATTGGCTTGAGGTCGTTTGTCCGCTGGCGTACCGGTTTATGAATTGTGAGATCGGCTATAAATTTTTGTTCCAGGATGGGATTTACGGAGAATTTGCCGTATTTGAGCAGGATGAGCTGGAGCGTGCACTATACACCGGGGGACGGATGATATGGAAAAGCTCGGCTCTGATTCCCGACGATCTTGCAGCAGGCCGCGGCTTAATTCCATCACGGCGAGCAATGTCTCTGGATCATGCCGTTGGTGAAGCCGTAACGAATCTGTATGTGGGCTTGGGGCGCTATTTGCGTGGAGAGAAAATGTCGGCCTTTAAATTTGTGCAGGGCTATCCTCTAGATGGCCTCATGTCCATTCTTCATCTGTTGGAGAACGAGGCGGAAGGGTTTCCGGATCCCTTCGGCCAGGAGCGCAGGCTGGAAATCCGCTTTCCGGCCTTCTCCAAGAAGCTGGGCTCCATGCTCCAGGGATATGAGAACACACCGCAATCTGCGCTGATCATTCTGGATTTCCTGGAAAGCATCTATCCCGTACATGCAAGCATGAGCGCCGAGATTCGGGCTCGGGCTGAGCAATGCCTGAAGCTTTAAAGCGTATGGAGCACAATAAAGCCGGCTGGGATTTTCCCATACCGGCTTTGCTGCAGGCTAGAGGTTATGATTCTCCTCGGTATCTCCCGTCAGCTCGATCTCCCGCTCGCCCTGCTTGCGATGCGCGATCCGGCTGCTGGCAGCCGCGGCTACGGCTCCGACAATATCATCGAGGAAGGTGTGTATCGTATGATCCGATTTATCGTTGAGCCGCTGCAGAACGCCCGGCTTCAGCTTGTCTACATAACCATAGTTGGTGAAGCCGATGCTTCCATACACATTGACGATCGAGAAGGCGAGGACCTCATCGACACCGTATAAGCTTTCGTCATTGGAGAGCATTTCCTGCAGCGGGGACATCAGCTGACCCTGCTCTGCCAGAATATCCAGCTGAATGCCGGTCAGGACGGCGTTCTGGATTTCCCGCTTGGCGAGCACGCTTTCGACGTTCTCGATGCACTCCTGCATGGTCAGGTCGGGATAATATTTCTTCTGCAGAAACATGACCAGCTCGGCGATCTCTTCCATGGTAACCCCGCGTTCATGAAGCAGGCGGGTGGTCGCTTCGGCAACCTTCTTGCTGTTCAGGCTGTAAGGAATGTTAGCTTCTGTCATACTCATCCTCCGTTCTGGTTTAAGTAGGGTTGGTATTGATTGTACTTGTCCGGCAGGTGCTTTGTCCAGAAAGGGTAAATGACGGTCATGTTTTGGAAAAGAGCTCGTATACATAGGAGTACAACCTGTACAAAATGTAGGGAGGAACTATACATGACACAGAAGCACTCCATTCGCGGACTTTCAGCCGCTGGCTTGCTGGCGGTACCTATTCTGCTGGCGGGCTGCGGTCCCTTCGGGGGGAAAGAGTCGGAGGCCGTGGATCCGCCGCCAGCGCAGCTCGAGGCCCAAATGATCGGCGCCGCGAACAGCAGCGCCAGCGTCATTCCCGTTCTGGCAGATGATGCCGTCCAGAATACAGTATACCTCTCGGACTCGAAGGGTATGCTTGCCCCCGTTACTCTTGCTTTACCCAAAGACAGTGCCAAAGACCCGATTTCCAGTGCAATCATGGTGCTGGTGAAGAACAGCCCGTACGCCGGCTACATCCCTGAAGGCTTCAGCGGTGTGCTGCCGGCAGGCACAGAAGTGACGAATGTGACTGTAGACGCAGAACGCAAGCTCGCCATGGTAGAGTTTAACGAAGCATTCAAGAAGTACGATCACAAGGAGGAACGGCGGATTCTGGAAGCCCTGACCTGGACGCTCACAGGGCAAAAGGGAGTCGAGAAGGCGGAGCTGTGGGTAGCGGGGGAGAAGCTGACCGAGATGCCGCTAAACCGCACCCCGCTGGATCGCCCATTGTCCCGCACCATGGGCATTAATCTGCAGAAAGCGGATGATACCCAGTACAGTCAGTCCTCACCGGTGACGGTGTACTTTTCTGGAGTGACGCCAGGAGGAGTACAGTATTATGTTCCGGTAACGCGCCTGGTGCCTGCCGGACAGGATGCTGTTCAGGCGGCTGTGCATGAGCTGATCCGCGGACCGCAGTTTGGTGACGGGCTCGCGATGGTGATGACGGGAGGAACGACACTGACAGGCGTAGAGCAGGGAGAAGACGGATCGCTGACCGTGGCTTTAAGCGACAGCATGTTCCAGCAGGGTGATCATATCCCGGCGGAGCTGCTGCAGGCTGTCGTCCTGACGGTGACAGAGAATGCCGGAGCCACTAAAGTAAAGATCAAAATGAATGATCTGGCTGAGGTAACTGGTACGGACAGTGTGAGCTACAGCCAGCCGGTCAGCCGTCCAGAGCATATCAACGAGATTCCAATCTGATTCCGGCAGGGTGCTTTTATGCGTCACCTTTGTTAAAATAAAGGAAGCTAACCAGTATTGCGATAAAGTAGGAGGCAAAAAGATGAGATCTAACGGACGCAAGAACGACGAGCTTCGGCCCTTGAATTTATCAACTCATGTCAATAAATATGCAGAAGGCTCCGTGTACATCGAAATGGGAGAAACCAAAGTGCTGGTCACCGCAACGGTGGACGAGAAGGTTCCTCCGTTTCTGAAAGGACAAGGAAAAGGCTGGGTCACTGCCGAGTACTCCATGCTGCCTCGGGCGACACATTCCCGTAACCAGCGTGAAGCCAACCGCGGCAAGCTCAGCGGCCGGACGATGGAAATTCAGCGGCTGATCGGTCGGGCATTGCGCTCTGTTGTGAATCTGCATGCTTTAGGCGAGCGTACCATTACGTTGGATTGTGATGTCATCCAGGCGGACGGCGGTACGCGGACTACCTCCATCACGGGCGCATTTATAGCGCTCAGCATTGCAGTCAACAAGATCGCTGAGCAGCACAAGCTGAATGTATTCCCCATTACCGACTATCTGGCCTCGGTCAGCGTCGGCATTGCAGGAGGCCGGGCGCTGCTGGATTTGAACTATGAAGAGGATTCCAAGGCGAAGGTGGATATGAACCTTGTGATGACCGGCAGCGGCAAATTCGTGGAGGTTCAGGGCACCGGGGAAGAAGCTCCGTATTCGCGCTCCGAGCTGAATGACATGCTGGAGCTGGGCGAGAAAGGAATTTCGGAGCTGATTGCCCGCCAGCGGGAAATTCTGGGGCCGATTGCAGATAAGATTGGCACAGCGGGCTCCAGAAGCGGGGTGTAAGATATGAAGCTGACCGGAAATAGTATTATTGTCGCAACGCGGAACCCGGGAAAGGTGAAGGAGTTTGCCCATGCTTTTGCGGCCTTCGGGTGGTCTGTACAGAGCATGTTTCATTATCCGGATCTGCCGGATGTCATTGAGGATGGAACGACCTTCGCCGATAATGCTATCAAGAAAGCAAAAATCATCGGAGATGCCCTGAATCTGCCTGTGCTCGCGGATGACTCGGGCTTGTGTGTGGATGCGCTGGGCGGAGATCCCGGGGTATATTCGGCACGTTATGCAGGAACCCATGGGGACGATGAAGCAAACAACCGCAAGCTGCTGACCGAGCTGGAGCGTCTGCGCACGGCAGACGATGCCGGAGAGCCTCTGCTAAGCCAAGCTCAGTTTGTATGTGTCCTGGTCCTGTATGATCCGCACAGCGGCGAGCATATAGAGACCCGAGGCACGATAGACGGCTGGATTACCGCCAAGCCTCATGGAGAGGGCGGCTTCGGCTACGATCCCCTGTTCTATCTGAAGTCGTACGGCAAGACGATGGCGGAGCTGACGCTTGCGGAGAAGCAGGAAATCAGCCACCGGGGTCACGCCCTGCGGGCGTTGACGGACAGACTTCGGGAATTTCAGTCATAAGCATGAGGGCCCGCGCCCCGGGATCGAGATCCTCCGGGGCGCGGGCTTTTTATGATACCTAGGGCTGCAGACTTCTTATTTAATAGAAATTTTGTAGGCTTTGAGCCAATGATTCACTTGAGTTAAGTAGGCAAACAGCTGAGGGCCGGACATCAGCTGGCCAAACCAGGGGAGATTAGACGAGGCTTCTGACGAAGCGGCGAGCTCCCTTATTTTAGCGGCATCAATGAGCGGAAGAATCGGCGAAGAAGAATCCTCCAGCACATGGAGCATGCGCTGCCTGACAGCGGAGAGATAATTCGGATTATGGGTCTTCGGATAGGGGCTTTTCTTGCGGTACAGGACATCCTGGGGCAGCACGCCTTCCAGCGCCTTGCGGAGAATACCCTTTTCCCGTCCGCCTGCGGTCTTGATGCTCCACGGAATATTAAACACGTAATCGATCAGGCGATGATCCGTGTACGGTACGCGGACCTCCAGCCCCGCCCCCATGCTCATACGGTCCTTCCGGTCCAGCAGAGTAGGCATGAAGCGCGTAATGTTCAGATACGACATGACGCGCATTCTGGCCTGCCCGGCATCCTCGCCTTCCAGCAGCGGCACCTCCGCCACCGCATCGCTGTACCGGTCAGCAAGATATTCAAGCGGTGAGATCCATTCCCGGATTTCCGGAGATAGCAGCTCACTGCGCAGCTGGGGAGCAACAGACCAGGGGAACGTTCCGGATTGAAGAGCCTCCTCGCGGTGGAACCAAGGGTAGCCGCCAAAAATTTCATCTGCGGCCTCGCCAGAAATCGCAACCGTTGCGCCCTTCTTGATTTCCTGGCAGAAGAGCAGCAGAGAAGCATCCACATCCGCCATTCCCGGCAAATCCCGTTTCTCGGTTGACAGCTCCAGTGTATTGACAAGCTCCGGTGTGTCAAATTCAATCCAGTGATGCTTGGATTTGAGCTCTTCCTGCATTCGCTGAATCCAGGGCGCATCGGCACCCGGCTGAAAGGCGTGGGATTTGAAATGCTTGTCGTTATCGACATAATCGACAGAATACGTATGGACCTGCCCTTGTCCTGTGCGGGTATAGTACTGCACCGCCAGGGCGGACAGGGCACTGGAATCCAGACCACCGGAGAGCAGGGAGCACACCGGGACGTCCGAAACAAGCTGACGCTCGACCGTATCCTGAATCAGCTCTCTCAAATAAGCCGCTGTCTGGGCTTCGTCATCCTCGTGAGGCCGGCTTTCAAGCTTCCAGTATGTGTAGGTGCGCAGCCCTTCCCGGTTGAAGATCATGGCGCGTCCGGGACGAAGCTCGGCCAGATCGCGGAATACACCGTGGCCCGGTGTTCGTGCGGGGCCTACGATGAAGACCTCGGCCAAGCCTTCCGGACCTACGACAGGCTCCACTTTAGGATGCTGCAAAATCGCTTTCGGCTCGGAGCCGAACACAAGCGTCCCATCCACATAGCTGTAGAATAGCGGCTTTACCCCGACGCGATCCCGCGCAAGAAATACCTGCTCCTGAACGCTGTCCCAGATCGCAAAGGCAAAGATGCCGTTAAGCCGCTCCAGACAGTCCGGCCCCCATTCCATGTAGGACACCAGCAGCACCTCTGTATCGCATGTGGTCCTGAAGGAGTGACCGCGGCTGGACAGCTCTTTTTTTAATTCGCCTGCATTATATAGTTCTCCGTTATACACAATGGCATAAACCTCTTCTTCCCGATGAATAATCATCGGCTGCGCTCCGTTCTCGGGATCGATGACACTGAGGCGCCGATGTCCAAAGGCACAAGGGCCGGATATCCAGGTTCCCGAGCCGTCAGGTCCGCGATGCGCTAAAGTTTCTGTCATTTTGACCAGCAGTCTGGAATCCTGGGTCAGGTCGCCATTCCATTGTATAAAGCCGGTTATTCCGCACATGTAGTTCATCCTCTCTTTGTATGTGATCTCCGCTGACCTTCTCCATGGGACTAAAATCGCCAAAGTGATAAAGATATATGCCGAAGGGAGGCATAAAATGTCTGTCCTTAAACGAAAACTACAAGAGGAGCAGGCCAGCGAAGGAGTGGGATGACTGTTGAATAAATCCACATACTATGTGTCCGTTCACGGCCGCTCGGTCCTGAATGAACAGGGTGCGAGCGCCTATGAGTGGGAGATTCAAGCGACTTCAGAGGAAGCAGAGCAGCTAAGAATGCAGCTGGAGCTGCTGCAGGAGCAGGAAGAGGAGGACTTTACCGGCTTCGTCTTCCCCTGGCCGGATACGCCGGAAGCAGAGACTAATGCTCGCTTTCAGGGCACTTTGGATGAAGTATACCGGAGTATTCACCGGTTGGGATCAGCACAGACACGAGCCCTGATTGAAGAATACAGGCTCATGCCCCGGAGCGGGAATAGGGATGACTAGGAAGACCGTGATGATAAAACAGCCTTGCCTATGGTGGATCTATAAAGAAGAAGGAGAGATGGATTATGTATCAGATCAAGGATGCCAAGATTCGCAGAATGACAGAGGTCAACGGAGCTCCTTGCGCGGAGATTGAAGTGTACCCTGCGAGCAGCGGAGACGTTACGGTGCTGGCGTACCTGTCTCCATCTGCACCCGTTGGAGGCTACGAGCTGGTCAAGCTCGTCCGCAGCGACGCCTCATTAGAGTATGACTGGTACGACAACAGCTTTCACGAAGCGTTTGTGGATGCGACAGATACGGCTTTTGAAAGCAGCCTGATGGCGACGGCGGAGGAGGAGCGCGACAGCTTCAGGCAGCAACTGCTGTCCACAGGCTCGCTTCAGCAGCAGCTGAATAAGCGGTTTTTTGGCGGTGGCAATAGGATGTAGGCCAGGGAGCGAAGCAGCGGTTATGAACACCAAGTTTATCTTTTCGAAAGTGAGTAAGTGCAGCAAAAAAAAAAGCCGGCTGCGTGAGCAGTCCGGCTTTTCCTCAATCCCTGAGAACCTGGATGCCTTGAATGATGTTGTACACGAAGGTGCCGAAGTAAATGATCGCGAACAAAATGACATATCCTATGACTGCGCCGAAGGACCCGGCACTAAAGGCCATAATCAGCAGCAGAATGCCTGCGGCTACAGGAAACAGATGCGAGAGGAGTGCTCTTTTGGCATGCTCCCTTACAAAGCGGTCCCCGGCGAGAATCCAGACGGCAATCGGTAACAGAAATGGAGCAAAAAAAATGCTGAAATACGATAGCGAAGACAACAGCTGGCGCATGCAAATCCCTCCCATGTGGATGATATGGTGCAGTTTACTCTTATATTACCCTTGTTTCAGGTGCATTGCTATGGAGAGCATGAGGCTAACGCAAAAAAATACTTTGAAAAAGAATAAACTTACGCTATAATAGTCTTCGTCACTGTTTTGATGGATATACCATTACATAGCTCATGTCCCAGTAGCTCAGCTGGATAGAGCAACGGCCTTCTAAGCCGTCGGTCAGGGGTTCGAATCCCTTCTGGGACGTATTAGTAAAGATGAAACCGCCGATTTGGCGGTTTTTTTATAACCCAAAGGGGGTTCCAAGATGTCCGTATCTATTCCAAAAATATCCCAGCATTCCGCCATTCTTCTGGAGCGTGCCCGTCGCTGCGGCCTGTCTGCCGAAGAGCTGCTGCAGGGGGTAAGAGAGCAGTCACTCCAGGTGTTTGCACCGGCTCAGCATGAGCATTACCGCTACGAAGAATGGATCAGCTATGCCGAAGAGCATGGAGAGGATCTGCAAAAAGCCATTCAAGAGGGCTACCGGATCACCTTCAATACTCGCAACGGTCTCAAAATATGGCTGGAGCAGACGTTCGGCCTGAATTCCGAAACCGACTTTACGGTTGGCGAAGGAATGATCGAGGGGCTGACCCTGTCAGAGTCTCAGCTAAAGCTGCTGGAGCAGCGCCTGGCCGTCAACTGGATGATTGCAGACGTTAAGCATGAGGGCACCGCTGTAATCGTCCGGCTCATGCTCCGCGGCCTTCAGTCGTCCTAAGCTTTGGCGAGATGCTCCAGCAGGCGATTAAAGTGGGCAATATCTCAGCGTTACATCCTTTCAGGTGCGGGCAGGCCTAGTACATCCAACGCCTCCTTGAGGGTATCCCTGAATAACAAGGTCAACCAGACCCGAAGCTGATGCAGGGGGCCTTCTGATTTCAAAATAGGGCAAGCCGCATAAAAATGATTGAAGAGCGAAGCTAATTCGTATGCATAGTTACAAATGGTGCTCGGTGATAACTCCTGCGCGGCCTCAGCGAGTGTTTCATTCCACATGCTGATATGTCGCAGTAAGGCATGCTCCTGAACCTCAAGTGCCTCAATGTGCTCGGGCGCCTCTGGCAGCTGATCCTTTAAGCCGGCTTTATTCAGCACACTCAGCGACCGGGCGTATGAATACAGCAGATAGACACCGGTGTTCCCGGAAATCTCTGTTGCCTGCTTCAAGTCAAATACCACCTCAGTTTGCAGAGCAAACCGAAGCAGGTAATAACGGATCGAGGCGATAGCGATGTCACGGCTTGCCAGCCCGTTTTTATCCGAGCGGTTGTCCTCTATAAAAGCTTCCACGCGTTCGATCAGCTCAGCGACTTTGATTCCGATTCCCTGTCGCCCGGACATGGCGTAGGAAGCTTTTCTTTCGGATGTATCCACTCCCAATTCTTCAGCGGCGGCAGGACTTAAAGACACGACACCGTAGCTGACATGGCGGAGCTTTTGCGCTTCTTCTTGAAACCCAAGCACCTCCAACGCTTGTTTTACCATGGCTTGTGGATACTGCTGCCTATAGTCAATGACGTTGATGACGGCATCCGCCCGTCCGAACGTCTTGATCTGACCGGTGTTGTTGGGCGCGGTGGTCCATACCCCTTCAGTAAAGTCTGTATATGAAAAATCGTTCTGCAGCAGCCCGTATTTCCACAAGTGGTAGGCAATGTCTTTTGCCGTATAGGTCAAAATGCCGTTAGAGCGCACGAGCACCTTATCCAAGCTGTGATCCTGCTCTAGGGTCCTCATGCCCCCCGAACTTTCATCATCCGAATGGTTTTGTTTTAACACCCAGCAGCCCGCAAGCTTGCCTTGAGTTTCTTGAACAAAAAGAGGTGTTTGCTGTAGCAGATGAAAGGCGGTGTTCCAGAAACCTTCTTTAACAATGCTGCTCTCCCAAACCAGCAGGTCATATTCAATGCCAAACTGCTGCATCTCTTCCAGATGCTCGCGCACAATACGTTCTGCAGTAATGAGGCCGATCCAGGCTATGTTTTGATCGCCTTTTTCAAGTGCATGAAGGACTTCGGTTCTTTTTTGCAGCAAATCAGGTTTTTCCTTATAAGCCCGGTTCACCGCAGCGTAAACATCCCAGCAGAAATCGCCGAATCGTTTGTGGCTGCCATTTATAGGCTGCTGGAGCAGGCCAACCAGTGTATCCGCCAGCTGATTCCCCAAATCATCGATATAATTGTGGACCTCTACATGATATCCATTTTTCCTGAGCAGCCGAACGAGAGTGTCCCCGATACAGGAGTTTCTCAAGTGACCGATATGTGCTGATTTATTCGGATTAATGGAGGTGTGCTCGATAACCACTTTTTGTCCTGCAGGCTCTGGTTTTTCAGTATTCATCTTGGCCCAGGCCGTCCAATGGATTTTGAAATTGATGAAGCCGGGAGCAACGATGTCTATTTGCGGAAATAGCTCGCTAAATTTCGGGTTTTGCTGGAGTACCTCTGTAATCATTTGAGCGATAGAGAGTGGCGGTTTGCGCAGTGTCTTGGCCAGCTGCATGGCGGCATTGGTTGAATAGTCCCCATGCTTTATGTTGGCAGGCTGCTGAATCTGGATCCGCAGGCTTGCTTCATCTGACGCCGGTTGTCCCGATAAGGATAAGATTTCCTGAACTGCGGTTAGAACGGATGATTTAATAAACTGGCACAGCATTATGCTTTCCTCCTAGGATAAAATAAAAAAATCCTCGTCTCTTATAAGAGACGAGGATTTGGCTCGCGGTACCACTCTTGTTGCTGATGTAAACACACTCAGCCACTTTATACGTTAACGGTGTAAGCCGGGACTCCTACTATAAATTTCGGAGATCCATCTCCCGGGCCCGTTTCGTGAACGAATCTGTACCGGCTCCCACTCTTCCGGCTCGCTTGGACATAGATATACGTTCATTACTCTCCCGATCATTGAATTGCATTGATATGTACATAATGTTTTTCATATTATAACCAATATTATGTGAAAATCAACTACATTTTATAGCAGCGATACGAAGGCGCGTATAGTCAGCGCTGTACCATTCCCCGTTCCATAAGGCGGGTTTTACTCGCTCACTTATTTTATGGTAGGCATCCTTCTTGTCCTGCGGGTTCATTCCCGAGAAAAGCATTTGTCCAAAGTGAGAGAGCCAATGATGTACTCCCTTTTTCCCATCTGGAAGAGGAGTGGGGCGCTCATAATGCAGCGCCTGTGTAACCCGAAAGCCTGCTTCCTCCAGTAATAAAGTGTACTGGCCAAGGGTTGGAAAATACCATGGATTTCGACCGGCGGCTTCGATCCCGTAATCTGTTTTTAACGTGTCCAATGCAGCCTTCAGGATCATCTCAATATTGCCCTGCCCGCCAAATTCAGCAATGAGTCGTCCTCCAGGCTTCAAGCAGCGGTGGATCGACAATGCGGCGCTTTTTGCGTCTTTCATCCAGTGCAGTGCAGCATTAGAGAATATCGCATCATACGAAATATCGGAGGTAAAATTTTCTCCGTTGCCTTGTATAAAGTGAAGTTCGGGGTATTTGACGGATGCAGCCCGGACCATATCGTGCGAGAAATCCATTCCCGTTACTTCAGCACCGGAGCGTGAAATGCTGTAAGCCAGATCGCCGGTTCCACAGCCCCAATCCAAAATCGATTCACCTTCCTGCGGAGATAGCCAGTCGATCAGACCCTTACCGAATCCGGATACAAAACTCATAGAGCGGTCATATTCTTCTGGACTCCATCTCTGAGAATCTGCCATGGATAATTCCTCCCAACAAAAGACTTGTTATGTTGCACTTATTATTACTCTTAGAGTGTTATAAATAGAAATACTAAATAGCTATCCATCTTATAGGTTAAATCTATAAAAGCCTGGAAAAGCATGGGAACCCAAAATCCTCTTATCCCTTTCGGATGCAAAAAAATCGCACAGCGGCTTCGACCATCCACAGCTCTGAGACCATACGAAACTTTTCAGTTTGACCATCAATCGTGTCATTAGATCCAGCAAACTACGCGTGGGGTGAAGTAGTGAGATGTGTATGAAAAACCGAATACGATGGGTGTCGAGAGCGGCGCAAGAGCCGAATGAATGCGAAAAACCGAACATAATGGTGCAGTAAATAGCGTAAAAGGCGAATGAATGCGAAAAACCGAACACGATGGTGCAGTAAATGGCGTAAGAGCCGAATGAATGCGAAAAACCGAACAGAATGGTGCAGTAAATGGCGCAAGAGCCGAATGAATGCGAAAAACCGAACACGATGGTGCAGTAAATGGTGTAAGAGGCGAATGTGTGCGAAAAACCGAACACGATGGTGCAGTAAATGGTGTAAGAGGCAAATGTGTGCGAAAAACCGAACAGAATGGTGCAGTAAATGGCGCAAGAGCCGAATGAATGCGAAAAACCGAACAGAATGGTGCAGTAAATGGCGCAAGAGCCGAATGAATGCGAAAAACCGAACACAATGGTGCAGTAAATGGCGCAAGAGGCGAATGAATGCGAAAAACCGAACACAATGGTGCAGTAAATGGTGTAAGAGGCGAATGTGTGCGAAAAACCGAACACAACAGCATGTTGCAGACGGACTGCGAAGAATATGCTTCCGAAGCGTCAGCTTCGACGAACCAACGGGGTTCTTATCCCTCTGAAACGTAAAAAACCGCCCGAGGGCGGTTTCTCTATGTACGTCCCAGAAGGGATTCGAACCCCTGACCGACGGCTTAGAAGGCCGTTGCTCTATCCAGCTGAGCTACTGGGACACGTATTTTTTCAAGCAAAAATTATAATATCATAAACAGAAAGTGAGTTCAACCTTTATTTCAGCTTTGTGGTAATTGTAACTGGAAATAGGCATGCGGATCACCGTTATAATTTGAGATCATCACATCGGGATGCTCACCTCGCAGGCCTTATTTTTTTAGCGATCAGGGTTATGCTATAATCAACAAATATGAAATCGGTGCGAAAGGAGGTGTCCTTATAAAGGACTCCAACTCCACAGACCAAGACGCAAGAAATGTTATTCTGTTCCCCAAAACCCTGGATTACTACCAGATTCAGCTGACCGTGATGCTTGAGAACGAGC
Source organism: Paenibacillus sp. JSM ZJ436 (assembly GCF_044383795.1). Taxonomy (NCBI): domain Bacteria; kingdom Bacillati; phylum Bacillota; class Bacilli; order Caryophanales; family Paenibacillaceae; genus Paenibacillus; species Paenibacillus sp. JSM ZJ436. The sequence goes on along the minus strand of NZ_JBISEO010000010.1, from coordinate 49,273 downwards.
GGTACGGGGAAGCCAAGGAGCTGCTCGCCTTTCTTCTTCGCTGCGAGGGGCAGGATCAACGCCACTATGAAGAGTGGCAGGCCTTGCTGGAGTGGCTGGAGGCGGCTTTTCCATCCTCAGATGCAGGCAGCGGTGATGACCCTGAAGAAGATGGAGATGAAGCCGAGATGACCAGGCGCATGGTCCAGGACAAAATGGCGCAGGATGCAGGATACGCAGATAAGCTCCTGGATACAGTGATGAATGGTCCGCTGACGGAACAGACCGTGCTGGCGCTGGAGCAGCTGGCTTATCTGGACCGGCCGGAAGTGGATGATGCCCTGGCGGCGTGGATGAAGGAACGGCCGCTGCATCCGCTGCTGCAGTTCAGAGTGCTGCAGACCATGAGACGAAGAGGCGCGACCGGAACGGTGTCTCTGATCCGTGGCAGCGAGACCGTGAGCGTGGAAGTAGAGCATATTCCATTGGGCCCCGGTGAATATCCGGAGGTCATCCAGCAGGTGCTGGAGCGGGTTGCGGAGAAGACAGAAGTGCATGAGCCGACGCTGTATTATTTTGCGCAGGAGCTGTGGTCGCAGTTTATTATGGCGGTGTACGGGACCAAGGATTATTATTCCATGCTGGATAATGAGGAATCGACCCTTGACATCTGGGCGGCCGCCCTTCAAGATACGGTATCGGAGAGCCTGAAGGGCGTTCGGGACGAAGAGAGCATCCGCTCCGCGTATGGAGTGACAGACACGATGCGCTTCCGCTACGAGCAGGCATGCCGGGCGATCCGCCAGTTTGTATCCGCAGGAATGGAGAATTAGGGCAGAGGAAACGCTTCCTCTTACCGTCTGCAAGGGTTTACCCTTGAAAAAGGAATTAATGTTGTTTATACTATAGTGGTTATTCGGGACGTGAGATTTGATCTGCGCCGACCACGTGAATTTTGGAGGGGAAAGCATAAATGAAAGCAACTTGGGAAAAAATAGAGAAGAATCTCGGCGTTCTGGACGTTGAGGTAGAAGCGGACCGCGTCGCGGCTGCGCTTGACAAGGCTTTTAATAAAGTGTCAAAGAAAGCGAACGTACCTGGTTTCCGTAAAGGTAAAGTGCCACGGCCGATTTTTGAAGCACGTTACGGTGTGGAAAGCCTGTATCAGGATGCCATCGATATCCTTCTTCCTGAAGTGTACGGCGAAGCTGTAGAGCAAGCAGACATCTTCCCTGTAGACCGTCCTGAAATTGATATTGAGCAATTCTCCAAGGGTCAGTCCTTCAAATTCAAGGCGAGAGTAATTGTGAAGCCTGAAGTGAAGCTGGGCGACTACAAAGGGATCGAGGTTGCCGCTGTACCTGTAGAGGTTACAGAGGACGAGCTGAACGAAGAGCTGAAGCGTATGCAGGAGCGTCATGCGGAGCTGGCTGTTCTTGAAGAAGGACAAGCAGAGTCCGGCGACATCGCGGTTATTGATTTCGACGGATCGGTTGACGGTGTTCCTTTCGAAGGCGGACAAGCTGAGCGTTATTCCTTGGAGCTAGGAAGCAACAGCTTTATCCCTGGCTTCGAAGAGCAGGTCATTGGCATGGCGACTGGCGATTTCAAGGACGTAGAGGTGACCTTCCCAGAAGAGTATCATGCTGAAGAGCTTGCAGGTAAAGTCGCTGTCTTCAAGGTGAAGGTACATGAAATCAAGCGTAAGCAGCTGCCAGAGCTGGACGACGAATTCGCTAAAGACGTCAGCGAGTTTGACACGCTGGAAGAATACCAGGCTGACCTGAAATCCCAGCTGATGAAGCGTAAAGAGCAAGATGCTCAAGGCGTTCGTGAGAACGAAGCTGTGGAGAAGGCGTCTGCCAATGCAGAAATCGAAATTCCAGAAGCGATGATTCAGTCCGAAGTACAGAACATGATGCGTGACTTCGACAACCGTCTGCGTCAGCAGGGTATGAACCTGGATATGTTCCTGAGCTTCTCCGGACAATCCAAGTCCGATCTGGAAGGTCAAATGAAGGACGATGCTGAGAAGCGCGTTCGTAACAACCTGGTTCTGGAGCAAATCGCGAAGGAAGAGAACCTGGAAGTGAGCGAAGAAGAAATCAACGAGGAGCTTGGCAACATGGCTGAAACCTACAAGCGTCCGGTTGAAGAAATCCGCAGCATCCTTTCCGCGAACGGTTCCCTGGACAACCTGCGTGAAGAGCTGGTTCTCCGCAAGACGATTGATTTCCTGATCGAGAACAGCGTTGAGGGTCCTCCAGCACCGAAAGAAGAAGAGTCCACAGAAGAATAAGAACTGCTTATCGCAGTTAAGGATACGATGAGGCACGTGCTTTGTATAAAGACGTGCCTTATTTCTACCCTCTAACATCCAAAAACATACTAAATATGACATCAATTGGTCATCTATTGACAGCAGCAGCTCCATACATATTGCAAGTTTTCGATCAGGATATTTTGAGCGGCATGTTCATACAATGTATACATGGTTAAAAAATGACATGAGACGTTGAACATGTTAGAATATCTTTTGTAACGCTGAAGTATAATTTTTCAAGGAAATGAGGTTGGTCGCATGAGTCTTGTGCCTATGGTTGTGGAACAAACCAGTCGGGGAGAGCGTTCGTATGACATATACTCCCGGCTGCTAAAGGATCGTATCATCTTCCTCAGCAATGCGATCGATGATGATGTAGCGAATCTGGTGATGGCTCAGCTGCTCTTTCTGGCTGCCGAGGATCCGGAGAAAGACATTCATCTGTACATCAATTCACCCGGTGGTTCTGTGACAGCCGGTATGGGTATATATGATACAATGCAATTTATCAAGCCTGACGTGTCTACGATTTGTGTAGGTATGGCAGCAAGCATGGGCTCACTTCTGTTAACGGCGGGAGCGCCGGGCAAACGCTATGCGCTTCAGAACAGTGAGGTCATGATTCACCAGCCGCTGGGCGGCATTCAAGGCCAGGCCTCCGATATTCAAATCCACGCTGACTGGATCATCAAGACGAGACAGAAGCTGAACCAGATCTATGTGGAGCGGACAGGACAGACCCTTGAAAAAATTGAACGCGATACAGACCGTGACTTTTTCATGAGTGCGGAAGAAGCCAAATCCTACGGGATTATTGATGATGTATTGTCTTCGCCGATTAAATCTTAAGAGGTGGTAATAAGATGTTTAAATTCAATGATGACAAAGGGCAGCTGAAATGCTCCTTCTGCGGGAAGTCGCAGGAGCAGGTGCGCAAGCTGGTAGCTGGGCCCGGCGTTTATATATGTGACGAGTGTATCGACCTGTGCTCCGAAATCGTAGAGGAAGAGCTGGGGCATGAAGAAGAAGTAGATCTGAAGGATATTCCGAAGCCGCGGGAAATCCGTGGAATTCTGGATCAATATGTAATCGGACAGGAAGCAGCCAAGAAATCTCTTGCTGTCGCTGTATATAACCATTACAAGCGCATCAACACCCAGAGTAAGATTGAGGACGTAGAATTGCAGAAGAGTAACATTCTTTTGCTGGGACCTACAGGCTCTGGTAAGACCCTGCTTGCTCAAACGATGGCGAAGATTCTGAATGTACCTTTTGCTATTGCGGATGCTACCTCGCTAACTGAAGCGGGTTATGTAGGGGAAGATGTAGAGAACATCCTCCTGAAGCTGATTCAGGCTGCGGACTTTGATGTAGAGAAGGCGGAGCGCGGCATCATCTATATTGATGAGATTGATAAAGTGGCCCGTAAATCCGAGAATCCTTCTATTACCCGGGACGTTTCCGGGGAAGGTGTACAGCAGGCGCTACTGAAGATTCTGGAGGGTACGGTCGCATCGGTTCCGCCTCAAGGTGGCCGCAAGCATCCTCATCAGGAATTTATTCAGATTGATACTACGAACATTCTGTTTATTTGCGGCGGTGCCTTTGATGGCCTGGAGCAGTACATCAAGCGCCGGATCGGCAAGAAGGTCATTGGCTTTAATGCCACTACGACGGAAGGTCAGAAGGAGCTCAAGGCTGGCGAGTACCTGACGATGGCATTGCCGGAGGATCTTCTGAAATTTGGCCTGATTCCGGAGTTTGTCGGTCGTCTTCCAGTAATCTCTACCCTAGAGCCTTTGGATGAGCAGACCCTGGTTCGTATCCTGTCAGAGCCGAAGAATGCGTTGACGAAGCAGTACCAGAAGCTTCTGGAGCTGGATAACGTCAATCTGAAGTTCGAGCAGGAAGCGCTGGAGGCCATTGCCCGTGAAGCGATCAAGCGTAATACCGGAGCCCGCGGCCTGCGTTCCATTATCGAAGGCATTATGCTGGAGGTTATGTACGAGGTGCCGTCCCGTGACGATATTGCAGACTGTGTCATTACAGAGCAGGTCGTGAAGGACAAGGTTGTGCCGGAGCTGCAAAGCAGCAGTGACAAGAAGCAGGAAGAGAGCGCCTAATCCGGGCGCCCCTCACTTGACAATCAATTAAACGACAATTCTCCACTTCCACTCTTGGCAACGATTTACTACGCCGAGTTGAGGAGTGGAGCTTTGCCGTTCTATGGGAGAGATTGATCCATGTTTTTGAGACAGGACACCAGGCCCGTAAAAGTGGGGAATCTCACAATTGGCGGGAGTAACGAAGTCGTTATCCAAAGCATGTGCACGACCAAAACTGCGGACGTCGAAGCAACCGTTGCCGAAATTCTTCGTCTGGAGGAAGCGGGCTGTCAGGTAGTCCGGGTCACCGTTAACAATGAGGAAGCGGCGGAAGCGATCAAGGAGATCAAGAAGCGCATTCATATTCCGTTAGTGGCAGACATTCATTTTAATTACAAGCTCGCGCTTCTGGCAATTGAGAACGGGATTGATAAGGTTCGAATTAACCCGGGCAATATCGGTAAGCGCTCCAAGGTGGAAGAGGTAGTCAAAGCCTGCAAAGCCAAGGGTATTCCTATTCGAATCGGTGTTAATGCTGGCTCTCTGGAGAACCATTTGCTGGAGAAGTACGGTTATCCGACTCCGGAAGCAATGGTGGAGAGCGCCCTGTACCATATCGGTATTTTGGAGGAGCTGGATTTCCACGACATTATTGTTTCTTTAAAGGCTTCAGACGTTCCGATGGCTATTGCGGCTTACACCAAGGCTGCGGAGGTCATTCCTTATCCTCTTCACCTGGGAATTACCGAAGCAGGGACGCTGTTCTCCGGCACCGTGAAGAGTGCGGCCGGGCTGGGGGCGCTGCTGGCTATGGGCATCGGGAACACGGTGCGCATCTCGCTCAGCGCAGATCCTGTAGAAGAAATCAAGGTAGGGCGAGAGCTGCTCAAGACCTTCGGTCTCATTTCTGATGCGCCAACACTGATCTCTTGTCCAACCTGCGGAAGGCTGGATATTGATCTGTTCTCGATCGCCGCAGAGGTGGAGGAGTATATTTCCAAGCTGAAGGTTCCGATTAAGGTGTCTGTCTTGGGCTGTGCCGTAAACGGCCCAGGCGAAGCAAGGGAAGCCGATATCGGTATTGCCGGAGCACGGGGCGAAGGCCTGCTGTTCCGCTATGGAGAAATGATTCGCAAAGTACCGGAAGAGACGATGGTTGAGGAACTGAAGAAGGAAATTGACCATATCGTTACCGTATATGAACAAACCGGAGAAATTCCGGGACGCAAGCATAAATTGGGTGTGTAAGCAGCCATCATAGATAGCCGCCTGAATCGGGAGTCGCCGGTTCAGGCGGCTTTTATGCTTTCACAGATTTGATGAGTTGGTTTACTTTTACTTTCAAATATTCAGGCAATACTACCATATAAAAAGCTGTTGTTTTGAAAGTACAAAGGAGGAAGTGCTCATGAATCTGAATATCATCATTATGATGATTCAATTGTTTTTTGCTGTGATCATCGGAGTCTATTTCTGGAATCTTTTGCGAGGCCAAAAAAACAGTAAAACGGCAGTAGACCGGGAATCGCGCAAGGAGCTAGATAAGCTCCGCAAGCTGCGTTCCATTTCGCTGACCAAGCCGTTGGCAGAGAAGACGCGTCCGCAAAGTATGGACGATATTGTGGGCCAGAAGGACGGGCTGCGCGCCTTAAAGGCTGCTTTGTGCAGCGGCAATCCTCAGCATGTCATTGTATATGGTCCGCCGGGAGTGGGTAAAACGGCGGCAGCACGGGTAATTTTGGAGGAAGCCAAAAAAAATCCACAGTCACCCTTTAAATTTGACGCCAAGTTTACAGAGATTGATGCTACCACAGCCCGATTCGATGAAAGGGGTATTGCCGACCCGCTGATCGGCTCGGTGCATGACCCGATTTACCAGGGCGCCGGGGCAATGGGAGTAGCAGGCATTCCGCAGCCCAAGCCGGGTGCGGTGACGAAGGCGCACGGCGGTATTTTATTTGTGGATGAAATTGGCGAATTGCACCCGATCCAGATGAATAAGCTGTTAAAAGTACTCGAGGATCGTAAAGTGCTGCTGGAGAGCGCATACTACAACTCGGAGGATGTCAACACACCGGCGTACATCCACGATATTTTTCAGAACGGACTTCCAGCGGACTTCCGTCTTGTCGGGGCGACGACCCGCTCCCCGGAGGAGATTGCGCCGGCGCTGCGCTCCCGCTGTATGGAAATATTTTTCCGTCCGCTGCTGCCGGAGGAGATCGGCCGGATCGGCGAGGATGCCATTCAGAAGATTGGACTGCAGCCATCGCCGGAAGCGGTGGAAGTGGTTAAGCGGTACTGCACGAACGGCCGGGAAGCTGTGAATATGATTCAGATGGCAGGCGGCATTGCGATGTCCGAAAAAAGGGATGCGCTTCGCGCTGCCGACGTCGAGTGGGTGGCCAGCAGCAGCCAGCTGCAGCCGCGCCCGGATCGCAAGGTGCCAGAGCGTCCGCAGATCGGGCTGGTCAACGGGCTTGCGGTGTACGGTCCCAATATGGGAGCGCTGCTGGAGATTGAGGTGTCTGCTGTACGTGCCGAAAAAGGCGCCGGAACATATAATATTACAGGCGTCGTGGATGAAGAGGAGCTCGGAGGAGGCTCACGGAAGCTGCGCCGCAAGAGCATGGCGAAGGGCTCCATCGAGAACGTGCTGACCGTTCTGGGCTATATGGGCTTTCAGCCTAAAGCGTATGAGCTGCATATTAATTTTCCGGGCGGCACGCCGATTGACGGCCCCTCGGCAGGCATTGCAATGGCTACAGCCATCGTATCTGCGATCAAAGGGATTCCGGTAGACAACAAAACCGCCATGACCGGAGAAATCAGTATTCATGGCAGCGTCAAGCCGATTGGCGGCGTCATTGCCAAAGTGGAGGCGGCTTTTCAGGCTGGTGCCACTACGGTCATTATTCCGAAGGACAACTGGCAGAGCCTGTTTGAGGATTTGGACGGACTGCGGGTTATTCCGGTGGAGACGGTGGATGAAGTGTTTGCACACATTTTTGGCGCAGAGGCGGCGCGGGAGCTGCTCCATCAGCCGGCAGTGGAGGTCTTTCCTCCGTCCGCTGCATCCCTGCTTCAGGCGTCGGTACAGCGTCCAAACCAGGTGACAGACGCAGGAGGCTGTTAGGCGACGCGCCGTTGGTTTTTTATATGAACATTTGATAAAATAAGATTCGTGTCAACATTGAGAGCCATTGGAGGTGTGAAAGCGATGGGACCCCATAAGTCGAAAGATCGTCGTTTTCCTTTGCTGCCTTTACGAGGACTGCTGGTTTATCCAAGCATGGTGCTTCATTTGGATGTAGGGCGGGAGAAATCGGTAAAGGCCCTGGAGAAGGCGATGGTGGAAGATAATCTGATTCTCCTCTGTTCTCAATCCGAAGTGAACATTGAAGAGCCTACGCAGGAAGACATATTCAGAATCGGCACGATCGCCAACGTAAGGCAGATGCTGAAGCTTCCGAACGGGACCATACGAGTTCTGGTTGAAGGTATGGAGCGCGCGGAAATTATAGAATATACGGACAACGAGGAGTTCTATGAGGTTCTGGCACGGGAGCTGCCGGAGGAAGAGAATGATGATTTCGAGGTTTCCGCTCTCATGCGGACGGTGCTGAGCCAGTTTGAGAATTATATCAATCTTTCCAAAAAGGTGACGCCGGAGACGCTCGCCGCGGTATCGGACATTGATGAGCCCGGACGTCTGGCCGATGTCATTACGAGCCACTTGTCTTTGAAGATCAAGGATAAGCAGGAGATCCTGGAGACGATTGATGTACGTAAGCGGCTGGAGAAGCTGCTGGATATTCTCAATAATGAGCGGGAAGTGCTGGAGCTCGAGCGGAAGATTAACCAGCGCGTTAAGAAGCAGATGGAGAAGACGCAGAAGGAGTACTACCTTCGGGAGCAGATGAAAGCGATCCAGAAGGAGCTCGGAGACAAGGAAGGCCGCACCGGTGAGGTTGAGGAGCTGCGCAGCCAGCTGCAGGACCTGGAGCTGCCGGAGGCTGTCCGCGAGAAGGTGGAGAAGGAAATCGACCGTCTGGAAAAAATGCCTGCCAGCTCCGCAGAAGGTGGAGTAATCCGCAACTATGTGGACTGGCTGCTGGCATTGCCGTGGACGTCCGAAACCGAGGATGATCTTGACATCAAGAAGGCGGAGCAGGTGCTGGATGAGGATCACTACGGACTGGAGAAGCCGAAGGAGCGGGTGCTAGAGTATTTGGCCGTGCAGAAGCTCGTCAAAAAGCTGAAGGGTCCCATTCTTTGTCTGGTCGGACCTCCCGGCGTAGGTAAAACGTCCCTCGCGCGCTCCATCGCCCGTTCACTGGAGCGGAAGTTTGTTCGTATTTCCCTGGGCGGCGTACGGGACGAGGCCGAAATTCGCGGTCACCGCCGGACTTATGTAGGAGCCATGCCGGGACGTATTGTTCAAGGCATGAAGACGGCAGGCTCCAGAAATCCGGTGTTCCTGCTGGATGAGATTGATAAGATGGCCAGCGATTTCCGGGGAGATCCGGCTTCAGCTTTGCTGGAGGTGCTGGATCCGGAGCAGAACAACACTTTTAGTGACCATTTTGTTGAGCTTCCTTTCGATCTGTCCCAGGTGATGTTTGTCACGACAGCCAATGCCCTGCATACGATTCCGCGTCCGCTGCTGGACCGGATGGAGGTACTGTATATCCCGGGCTATACTGAGCTTGAGAAGCAGCAAATCGCCACGCGCTACCTGCTGCCGAAGCAGAAGCGGGATCATGGCCTGGAGCCGGACCAGCTGCACCTGGAGGAAGACGCGTTGCTGAAGGTGATCCGGGAGTATACCCGGGAATCGGGCGTGCGTAACCTGGAGCAGCAGATCGCAGCGCTGTGCCGCAAAACAGCCAAGAAGATCGTGACAAGTGAGCCAGGTGTCATTACAATAACAGCAGAAGACATCAAGGAATACCTCGGTGTACCGAAATTCCGCTATGGCATGGCTGAGCTAGAGGATCAGATCGGCAGCGTAACGGGGCTGGCCTGGACCGAGGTCGGCGGAGACACTCTAACCATTGAGGTTACAGTCGTACCGGGCTCCGGTAAACTGACCCTGACCGGCAAGCTGGGAGACGTTATGAAGGAATCTGCTCAAGCGGCCTTCAGCTATACGCGCTCGAAGGCCGGAGAGCTCGGGATTCAAGATGACTTTCATGAGAAGCTAGACGTCCATATTCATATTCCGGAGGGAGCGATCCCGAAGGATGGACCTTCAGCCGGCATTACAATAGCGACTGCACTCATCTCCGCTTTAACGAAGCGCCACGTCAACCGCGCTGTGGCGATGACGGGAGAAATCACCCTGCGCGGACGGGTATTGCCGATCGGAGGGCTGAAGGAGAAATCCCTGGCAGCTCACCGTGCAGGCTACAAGAAGATTCTGCTCCCTAAAGACAATGAACGCGATCTGCGTGAAATACCGGACAGTGTAAAGAATGATGTGGAGTTTGTTCCGGTATCTCACATGGATCAAGTGCTGCAGCACGCGCTTGTTGAACAGGCGGGACTGCACTAGAGAGGAATTTACTGCATATGAAAGTTAATCAAGCCGAATTTGTAATCAGCGCTGTCCGACCTGAACAGTATCCTGATGACGCCTTGCCAGAGATTGCTCTGGCAGGGCGTTCCAATGTGGGGAAGTCTTCCTTGATCAATACCTTGATCACGAGAAAGAACCTGGCCCGGACAAGCTCAACGCCAGGCAAAACCCAGCATCTGAACTACTACCGGATTGAAAATGGCCTTTATTTCGTCGACGTTCCGGGCTATGGCTACGCCAAAGTGTCCAAGACCCAGCGTGCCGCCTGGGGAGCCATGATTGAGCGTTACATGCTGGAGCGCGATGTGCTCAAGCTGGTGCTGCTGGTCGTGGATCTTCGCCATCCGCCTTCCAAGGATGATGTCAGTATGTATGATTGGCTGCAGCATTATGACCGCCCGATCTGTGTGGTAGCGACCAAGGCGGATAAAATTCCGCGCAGCCGGTGGCAGAAGCATATCAAGGTTGTGAAAGAAACGCTGGGCTTTCGAAAGGATCATCAGCTGGTCATGTTTTCATCGGAGACGGGGATGGGTAAAGATGAATTATGGAGTATTATTCAGTCCCATATTCACGAATAGGGCAGGGATACGGTGAATTTTCAGTAGGATTTGAAGGAAGTCGCTGAAATCCCTGCGTAAAACGAACCTAAAAGCGTTTTTTTATGAAATATGATGAATAATCTCCGTTCAATCACAAGAAAATCTTTGGCGTCTGCTGTATAATGGACCTAAGGATTGTTAAAAGAATTGAGGAGATTTTTATGGCTCATAAGATAGCCACAGAATATGTTAACGCCACCATGCAAATGACGGATGTTCAAATGGATCAATTCCTCCAAGGAAAGAGAGGTTCCACCCTGCAAATGCGGGTCGGGGTCTTAGAAGGCGGAGGGCATGCAATCATGCTCGAAGATGAAAGCGGGGAAGAAGTTCATTTGCCTTTTGAGCGCAGAAATGGCATGTATGTCTGTGAGTTATCGTGCCGACTGGTAAACCCTAAACTGACCAATGAGGTCCGCAAGCTGTTTGCGGCATTCAAGGGCAGCGGACGGGTTAACCGGATTTACCGAGGATTTACGATGAGCTATGACTACCATGAAGGCACGGTACAACGGATCGCCCAATTGGCAGACGGAGAATGCAGCCTGGTGTATGAGCACAAGGATACAGCCGGAGAGCTGGAGCGTCTGTTTCAGAGTCACGCAGCAGAAATCGAGATCAAGGTCATCCAGGACCGGGTGAATGCCCTGTTGGATGAGCGGCTGAAGTCTACATCCATAACACATACCCAGAACATTGATGAGCAGCTACGCCTTTATAATCATCGCTTATTCATATTAGAAGCCTAACACTTACCATGCCTTGCGGCTTACCGCAGGGCATTTTCTTTGACCATGTAAAGACATTTCTGACTTTCTGACGCGTTTTGTTAATTTTAATGGACGGTGTAGCAAGGAACCATGAATATTCATATGCTGGTCTGTAAAATATTTATCTCTTCTTTTTTCAAGAAATGTGTTGCAATTCGCCGTCATAGATGTTATTTTTAATCTCGTTGAAAAGAATATAGGAACCAGGATTCACTCAGGACATGTAATGTTGCGAGAGATTATTCCCTCGGGAAGTGAATGACGTAGGTCCTAGCGGATGAAATTTTTCAAACATTTTATTCCTAGGAAGGGGGAAACCGGAAGATGGAATACTCTACTTTCGGAAGACACGTTGCTGTTGATACTTGGGGAGTTGACTTCGAACTACTGAACAATGCGGAATACCTGCAGTCTCAGATGGTGGAAGCTGCTGAAGCCTGCGGAGCAACGGTACTGTCCGTACAGTCCAAGCAATTTGAACCACAAGGTGCAACGGTGCTTGTGCTGTTGTCGGAAAGCCATCTCTCTATTCATACTTACCCTGAGAGAGGTTTTGCTGCGATTGACTGTTATACCTGCGGAGAAACAGTGGATCCGCAATTGGCCATTGATTACCTGGTATCCGCACTGAAACCTGAGAAATGCTACGCCAAGAAGCTTGTACGCGGACTGGGCGAGATGAAGGTCGAAACTCCTGATATGAAGCAGGCTGAACTGGTGTAAATCACCATCCAAATGTGTATAGAAATAACCATGGAATATTCCATGGTTATTTATTTTATGGAATCTGCAGCAGATCTGACCATTTCCCTGCCCTTGCATATCTTGGCTTGAAACATACCACAATAGTACAGGAAGATCAGTGCATTTAGGCAGCAGATGAAGAAGATGGCGATTTCATAAACATTTCATAAAAGCAACAAGCCTATTCGACATACTATGATATAATTATTTATGGCTATAAAAGATCTGGAATACATCATTTATTAGGCAGGTGAACATCCATGCACATCGTCGTTGTTGGGTTGAATTACCGCACGGCGCCTGTTGCGGTCAGAGAACGTTTTGCCTTCGCGGAGCAGGATCTCCCTGAGGCGCTTGCACAGCTGAAATCGACCAAGAGCGTACTGGAGGGCGTCGTTGTCGCCACCTGCAACCGGACAGAAATCTATGTGGTGGTTGACCGTCTTCATATGTGCGGATATTTTATTCGCAGCTTTATGGAGAAGTGGTTTGGCATCCCGCGTGAGGAATTTACAAAACACTTATATATATACGAAGAAGAACAGGCGATCTCACACCTGTTTAAAGTAACCTCCGGCCTGGACTCCATGGTGATCGGAGAAACTCAGATTCTCGGTCAGGTCCGCAATGCCTTCCTGAAAGCTCAAGAGGAGAAGGCGACAGGCACTTGGTTCAATATGCTGTTCAAGCAGGCGATCACGCTTGCCAAGAAAGCCCACGCAGAAACCTCCATCGGAGAGAGTGCTGTTTCGGTCAGCTATGCAGCGGTGGAGCTGGGCAAGCGGATTTTCGGCACGTTTCACCATAAGAAGGTCATGATTCTTGGCGCCGGCAAAATGAGTGAGCTGACGGTAAAGCATCTTTATGCCAATGGTGCTGCCGAGGTGATTGTAGCAAACCGGACTTTGGCTCGCGCTGAAGAGCTGGCTGATCGCTTCAAGGGCACTCCTTGCACGATGACGGAGGCCATGAGCCGTCTGGGTGAAGTAGATATTATCATCAGCTCTACTGGAGCCAATGATTATGTGCTGGGTCCATCGCTCGTCAAGCAGAGCATGATGAAGCGGAAGGCCAAACCCTTGTTTATGATTGACATTGCGGTACCGCGTGACATTGATCCTTCTGTCGGAGACGTAGAGAACGTATTTCTGTACGACATTGACGATCTGGAAGGAATCGTGGAGAGCAACCTCGAAATGCGGCGTTCGGAAGCCGTGAAGATCGAGCGGATGATTGAGGAAGAGATGGCCAATTTCTATCAATGGCTGAAGACGCTTGGTGTAAGACCTGCGATCCGCGCTCTTCAAGACAAGTCTACCGGCATCTATGAAGAGACGCTGGAAAGCTTGTTTAACAAGCTTCCCGAGCTGGACGACCGTCAGCGTAAGGTCATCCGGCGCCTGACGAAGAGCATCGTGAATCAGATGATGCATGATCCCATCAACCGGATCAAGGAGATGACAGGCGGTAAGCAAGCTCCGGAGGCACTGGAGTATTTCACCCAGATTTTTGCCCTGGAGGATCTGGTTCACGAGCAGGAGCAGGGGGCAAAGCGGAAGACTCCGGTTCAGGCACAGGTGAAGGAAAATGACACTGTTGTCCGTAAGGACGATCCGCTGGTGAAGGAGCGCAAGAGTATTCAGGCTCCTTTTGCTCCAGCTGTTCTGTAAGGCGGTGAAGACATATGCCGCTCAATTATATGTATGATATTGGCATTTATATCTATGCCCTGAGCCTACTGTTTTACATTTCGGATTGCGTCCATCGCAATCGGACAGCAAAGCGGACCGGCGCGGGGCTTCTTGCCGTTGCTTTTGCCGTGCAGCTGCTGGTGACGGGCGTGAGGCTGGTCGGGGATTCAGCGCTGCCAGTGCTGACAACCTTCGACTTTTTGCTATTCTGTTCGTTGAGTCTGACATTGACCTCGCTGGTCATAACGTTTATGAAAAGGGCAGACCTGGCTCCTGTCATACTCGGCATAGCGGGCTTTTGTGTCACCGTGTTTAACCGCATGATCATTACGACAGGCTTCAAGCCGATGGAAATGTGGGGCATGTGGAGCTCGGTGAAGGGCTTGCTGGTGCTGCATATTACACTGGCAAGCGTCAGCTTTACCGCCCTTATGGTGGGGGCTGCCTTTGCGGGGATGTATCTCTTTTTGCACAGCAGGCTCAAAACGAAGAAATGGAACAGCCTCATTCGCAGGCTCCCGAGTCTGGAAATGCTTGACCGCTATTCCTATGCGGCTATTCTGTTCGGGATTTTACTGCTCGTGCTGTCTCTAACGATTGCGGTTATCTCGTTGATTCAGGAAGGGCAGCTGTCGTTGCTCTGGGATTTGAAAGTGATAACGACCTTTATTGTGCTCTGCGTATATCTGAATTATTTTGTAAGACGGACGATTCAGCGCAGATCGGGGCTGGAAACAGCGAGATGGGCCTTGATCGGCCTTGTCTTTATCGTTATTAACTTTCTGCTGAATGCCTGGTCGGGATTTCATGGATGGTCGGGGGTGTAATGGGGTTTGGTCCGATACGTTCCGGTAATGCTGAATTGTGAAGGAAAGTCCTGCGTCATTGCAGGTGGAGGAGCGGTTGCGGAACGAAAGGCGAGCAGCCTTCTGCAGGCCGGTGCCTCCGTACATATTATTAGTCCTGATGTGACGCCCCGTCTGGCAGCAATGGCTGATGAAGGCAGCGTGAGGTGGAGTGAGCGGGCTTATCAGCCTGGAGATCTGGAGGGCGCATTTCTGGTATATGCGGCTACAGAGCATGAAGAGGTCAACCACCTGATTGCGGAGGAAGCAAGAAGCCTCGGAACGCTGGTAAACATAGCCCATCATGGAGAGGCTGGTGATTTCATCAGCCCGGCGGTGCTCCGGCGGGGGCGGCTGACGCTTGCCGTAACTACAGCAGGGGCGGGCCCACTCGCTTCTGTTCAGCTATGCCGGCATTTAGAGAGTGAGCTCGGCAGCTCCTTTGATCTTTATCTGGAGTTTCTATATGAGCTGCGTCAGGGAATCAAGAAGCAGGTGAAGACCCCTTCAGAGCGGCATCGCCTGATGCGGGCTATACATGAACAGGATCTATGGCTTGACATTGAGCGTGGAGATTTTATTCCCTGGACTCCGGCGCAAATACAAGACTGGATTACAGACAATCAGGAGGCGGAATGATGAGAACCATCGTAGTGGGAAGCAGACAGAGTGCTCTGGCACTTACGCAAACGGGACAGGTGATCGACGATTTGACCCGGCTGTGTAAGGAGCATGGGCTTGAATATACATTTGAGGTGCAGAAAATCGTGACCAAAGGCGACCGCATCCTGGATGTGACGCTGTCCAAGGTTGGAGGGAAGGGTCTGTTCGTTAAGGAAATCGAGCAGGCGTTGATCGATGGCAGCATTGATATGGCAGTGCACAGCATGAAGGACATGCCGTCCGTGCTTCCGGAGGGCTTGACCACAGGAGCGGTACCGAAACGCAAGGACCCTCGGGACTGCCTGATTTCTCATATTGCGGGCAGCCTAGATGAGCTTCCTGAAGGCGCGAAGGTAGGGACAAGCAGCCTGAGAAGATCGAGCCAGCTGAAGGCGTATCGCCCGGATCTGCAGATTGAATGGATCAGGGGGAATATTGATTCACGCCTGCGAAAGCTTCAGAACGGAGAATTCCAAGCGATTATTCTGGCGGCAGCCGGTCTGCAACGCATGGGCTGGGAGGATGTAATTACATCATATATTCCCACTGATATTTGCCTGCCTGCGGTAGGCCAAGGCGCGCTCGGCATTGAATGCCGGACAGAGGATGAAGACCTGCTGGCCTTGCTGAAGCTCTACAATGATGACGATACAGCGCAAACGGTCGCAGCGGAGCGCAGATATTTGTATGAGCTGAACGGCGGATGCCAGGTGCCGATCGGCGCGCATGCGGTCTGGATGGACGCCCCGGAGGGACATGCGCAGGAGGAACAAAGAATCATTCAATTGACTGGAATGGTCGGCTCGCCGGACGGGGAGCGCATCTTGAAAGAAAGCTCTATGGGAGTGGAGCCGGATAGCTTAGGCATCCAGGTTGCAGATCTGTTGAAATCTGGCGGTGCCGAGGAGATATTGTCACAAGTTAGGGGATGAAGAAGCATGACGGGGAAGGTTTATCTGGTCGGAGCTGGACCGGGCGATGCGCGTTTGATTACGGTGAAAGGGAAGGACTGTCTGGAACAGGCCGATGTCGTTGTCTATGACCGGTTAGCTTCTCCGCGATTGTTACGGTGGCTGCAGCCGGGGGTACAAAAGATTTATGTCGGCAAGCTTCCGGATCGCCATACCATGAAGCAGGTGGAAATCAACCAGCTGCTGGTGGATTTGGCCCTGGAGGGGAAGACGGTGGTAAGGCTCAAGGGAGGGGATCCCACGATCTTCGGACGCGTTGGGGAAGAAGCCGAGCTGTTATATAAGCACGGAATCCCTTTCGAGATTGTACCCGGCATTACTTCTTCGATCAGTGTTCCTGCGTATGCCGGGATTCCTGTAACCCATCGGGATCTGGCCTCATCTTTATCGATTATTACCGGCCATGAAAGCCCGGACAAGCTGGACCGAATGATTCAATGGGACAAGGTGACTCATGCAACCGGAACGCTCATCTTTATGATGGGCGTTGCCAAGATCGGTTACATCAGTCGTCAGCTGATGCTTCATGGCAAGCCGCCGGAAACGCCCGTAGCCTTGATCCGCTGGGGAACGAGGGCAGAGCAGGATACCCTGGTCGGAACGCTTCAGGATATCGAAGAGAAGGTGAACGCACTGCGGTTTGAGCCTCCTGCTGTTATTGTGGTAGGAGAAGTTGTACACCAGCGCTCCCGCTTAAAATGGTCAGAGCAGCTTCCGTTGTTCGGCAAGCGCATTCTGGTAACCCGTTCCCGGAAGCAGGAAAGTCTGCTTGTGAAGCGGATTGAAGAGCTGGGTGGAGAGCCGTATGAATTTCCGGTCATTGAGACGGTCATGCCTTCACCCGGCAAGCTGCAGGAAATCAGTCGCGCTCTGGAGCAGCTTCAGACGTATGCTTGGGTGTTTTTCACAAGCGTGAATGGAGTAGAGTATTTCTTCCGCCATCTTAATGCTTCCGGGCAAGATATCAGGTCTCTCGCGGGAGCACGGATTGCCGCAGTCGGCCCGGCAACGGGAGCCGCGCTTCGCGAGCGGGGTATTGCTGCAGAGGTGCTGGAAAGCCGCTTCCAGGCTGAGGGACTGATTGACGCCTTTGCCGGGGAATTGCAGCCTGGACAGGCGGTGCTGCTCCCCCGGGGTGATCTGGCCCGAGACTGGCTTCCCAACCAATTGCGAGACATGGGGCTCCAGGTGACGGATCTTCCGATCTATGAGACAGTGATGCCCGAGGAGGAAGATGAGGAGCTGCTGCGGCTGCTGCAGGAAGGCGGCATTCATGCGGTGACCTTCACCAGCTCATCCACGGTGACTCATCTGCTGGCGATGCTGGAGCGCATGGGTGTCCAAAGCCCGGTTCAGCTGTTGGAGGGCGCAGCTGCCGCCTGTATTGGACCGATTACGGCCGATACGGCTCAGCAAGCGGGACTGAAAGTATCCGTTCTCGCTAAGGAAGCGACCATCGAGAGCCTGGTAGAGGCACTCTGTGAGTGGAACAAAGATGAACCGAGACGATTTCGGGATTAACATATAGCTATGGAGGGATTGGACATGAGTTTTCCGATAGTAAGGCATCGCCGTCTGCGCCGGACTGCTGCGATTCGCAGTATGGTCCGCGAGAACGTACTTCATGTGGAGGATTTGATCCAGCCGATATTCGTTGCACACGGCAGCGGAATCAAGAATGAAATATCTTCCATGCCGGGTGTGTATCACTTTTCACTGGACACCTTGAAGCCAGAGGTGGATGAAATTGCGGCGCTGGGAATCCCGGCAGTGTTGCTGTTCGGCATTCCGGAGAGTAAGGACGAGGTGGGCAGCTCAGGCTTTGACGAGCAGGGCATTGTCCAGGAGGCGACTCGTCTGATCAAGTCGTGGTATCCGGATCTGATGGTCATTGCCGACACCTGTCTATGTGAGTTTACGGATCACGGTCACTGCGGCATGGTGCACACCTATGAACGTGAGGGACAGCTGTGCGGAGATGTCATGAATGATGAATCGCTGGAGCTGCTTGCGCGAACGGCCGTCTCCCAGGCGAAGGCAGGGGCGGACATTATAGCTCCATCCAATATGATGGACGGCTTTGTTCAGGCCATCCGATCGGCGCTGGATGAAGAGGGCTTTGAGCATATTCCAATCATGTCGTATTCGGTCAAGTATGCCTCTGCATTTTACGGCCCGTTCCGGGAGGCGGCGGATTCAGCTCCGCAGTTTGGCGATCGGAAGACGTATCAGATGGATCCGGCTAATAGCCGTGAAGCACTGCGGGAAGCAGAGACCGATGTGCTTGAAGGTGCAGATATGCTGATGGTGAAGCCGGGCCTCGCCTATCTGGACATCGTTCGCCAGCTTCGGGATCAGTTCGACCTGCCGCTGGTGGTGTACAATGTGAGCGGAGAATATTCCATGGTCAAGGCAGCCTCGATGCAGGGCTGGATTGATGAGAAGGCGATCGTTATGGAAAAACTGACCGGCATGAAGCGCGCGGGTGCGGATATGATCATTACGTATTTTTCCAAGCAGGCAGCAGGCTGGCTCCGTCAGCGTTAAGAGGCTTGGCATGAATGGCACAAATCGTCTTCCAGACAGTTAGGAGTGAATTGAAATGAATCAACACCAACGCAAGGAAGAAGCATCGCGTAATGCTTTTGAGGAAGCGAAGCAATACATCCCGGGTGGTGTGAACAGTCCGGTCCGGGCTTTTAAATCGGTAGGCTTGACGCCCATCTATATGGATCGCGGCGAAGGCAGCCGAGTGTATGACATTGATGGCAACTCTTTTATTGATTATGTAGGCTCATGGGGTCCGCTCATTATGGGGCACGCGCATCCTGCCGTTGTCGATGTCCTGCGGGATACGGCAGTAAAAGGCACGAGCTTTGGTGCGCCGACGCTTCTGGAAACCGAGATGGCGAAGCTCGTCTGTGAGCGGGTACCGTCGATTGAGGTAGTTCGAATGGTCAATTCCGGGACGGAAGCGACCATGAGCGCAATTCGCTTGGCGAGAGGCTATACCGGACGTACCAAAATTATCAAATTCGAAGGCTCCTACCATGGTCATGCCGACAGTCTTCTGATCAAGGCCGGCTCAGGCATTGCAACCCTAGGGCTGCCGGACAGTCCGGGCGTTCCGGAATCGGTAGCTACGAACACGATCGCCGTGCCTTACAACGATCTGGAGTCTATCGAGCTGGCGTTTGAGCGGTTCGGAGAAGAAATTGCCGCTATTATTGTGGAGCCGGTGGCGGGCAACATGGGTGTCGTTCCGCCGGCGGAAGGCTTTCTGGAAGGCTTGAGAAGGGTGACCTCCCAGTACGGCAGCCTGCTCATATTCGATGAAGTGATGACCGGCTTCCGGGTAGACCTTCACTGTGCGCAGGGTCGTTACGGAGTCACACCGGACCTGACCTGCCTTGGCAAGGTCATTGGCGGTGGACTGCCTGTAGGCGCGTACGGCGGCCGCAGAGAGATTATGGAGCAGATCGCACCGGCGGGGCCGATCTATCAGGCCGGGACGTTGAGCGGCAATCCGCTGGCTATGGCAGCCGGGTATACGACACTGTCGCTGCTTACCCCTGAAGTATATGCCCAGCTTGAAGAGCGGGGAGCACGTCTTCAAGCCGGCTTCGAGCGCAATAGCCGGGAGCTTGGCATTCCATTGACGATTAACCGGGTAGGTTCGATGGTATGTCCGTTCTTTACGGAGAAGGAGGTCGTAAATTTCGACACCGCGAAGACAAGCGACTTGTCGAGATTCACATCATACTTTGCCGGTATGGTGCATGAGGGCATCAGTGTACCTCCTTCCCAGTTTGAAGGCATGTTCATTTCGGCTGCGCACAGCGTGGAGGATATTGACGCTACTATTGAAGCCAACTACCGCGCGCTGCAAAGCCTGTGAGCCTCTACCAAGGCGCCTGGCTGCGCCGGGGCGAATGGCTGGAGCTGACACCCGGCAAGGTGCTAACGGCTGCAAGTGACCGTGAATCGGCAACGGAGGCTTGGCTCAAGGAGCAGCTCGGGATGCCTGAGAAGCTGATACGCCGCCTGAGAAGTGAGGGTGCGCTTCAGTGGCGCGGAGACCGTCTCCGTCTGCAGCTGTTTCCTGCCGTTGCGGCCGGGATTGAGCCGCGGTGCGCAGAGCTCGACATTTTGTATGAGGATGATTTCTGCCTGGTGGTCAACAAGCCGGCCGGGATGGCAGTCCATCCGGACTCCTCGAGCTCGGAGCTGACCTTGAATCACGCGGTAGCCTGGTATTTTCATACCCATGGCACCAAGGCCGCTGTCCGTCATGTCCATCGACTGGATAAGGATACCACGGGGCCGGTGCTGTACGGCAAGAATGAATTTGCTCTCCTGAAGCTGGATGAGGCGATGCGGAACAAAGAAATCGTACGCAGATATGCTGCACTGGTGCAGGGAGTCGTGTCTCACAAGCTGAAGGTTATTGATCTGCCTATCGGCAAAGACCGGCATCATCCCAAGCGGCGCAGAGTATCACTGACCGGACAGCATGCCGTGACGCGAATCCTCTCGGTAGAGCCGTATCGGCAAGCAAGCCTCCTGTTCTTGAGTCTGGAGACGGGGCGGACCCACCAGCTTCGGGTGCATCTAAGCCATATGGGACATCCTATTTTGGGCGATCCGCTGTATGGTGCCTCGTTTGGCAGCTTCCAGCGTCAGGCGCTTCATGGAGCGGAGCTTTCCTTCAGGCATCCGTTAACCGGAGAAGAGCTGCTTCTGGAGGCACCCTGGCCGCAGGATTTAATGGAGCTGAAGGAGCTTGTTCAGCAGGAGAGATGAATGATGATTTGAGACCGCTGCGGCGGTCTTTTTTTATGTTCTGGCTTCCATCTCGCTCAAAACAGGCATGCCCGCCCGTTCACGGCATATAGATTAAGGGAGTGACCATAACGGGCTCATGCCGCGGAATTGCCGCGGATAGTATACGCCAAAAAGGAGGACATTCCCGTGTTCGACCAGTCCTACGGATTGCGGTTTGATATTTACGAGCGCATCATTTTAGCGGAAGATCTGCCGGGAATTGAAGAGCTGGAGGAGGCTGAACTGATTCCTCATATCCAGGTGATTCACCAGGGAGAGCAAGCTGCCCTGCGGGGTCATCTGCTGTTAGCCGGACTGTACAAGGGGGACACCCCGGAGCAGGAAACCGAGCCGCTGGAGCATTGGATTCCCGTTGAGATCACGGTTCCGATGAATCGGGTTTCCTCGCTGGAGGACATTGCCGTCGAGATTGAGAATTTTGATGTTGATGTGCTGTCCAAGCGAGGGTTAAACATTACCGGCGTGTTGTCCTTAAAAGGAATCCAAGGCGGGGTGCAGGGCTACGGCAGCGACCAAGCCTGGCAGGATGAAGAAATTTCGGTCGTACATGCTCCTGCAGATCCGCATCAGCAGGAGGAAGAAGCACGCCGCGAAGCCTTACAGGAGGTGTATACGGCCAATTCTTTTGAGGCAGTGAACGAGCCTGCAGCAGCGGAGCCTGAGCTTGAGGCTGTCCCGAGAGGGGCGGCAGAGACCACAAACGAATCAAAGGCGGACTCCAGTCCTCTGACGGCAGAGAGCACTCAGGCTGACGCTGCAGCGCCGGTGCCTAGTGTATGGAGCTTTGAGCGTCAGCAATCCGGCTGGCCGGAGGAGCTTCAGGACGAAGAAAGGCAGGATGAGAAAGAAACCGCCGAGCCGGAGCAGGCTGCGGAGACTGTAGAACATACTCCAGATATCTTGGAAACCGAGGCTGAACAGCCGGAAACGATCGCGCTGGAGGGAGGCATTCCGGAAAGCGCAGAGCTGCAGGAGGAAGAAGTGCCCGCGAAGCCGGAGCTTAAGGTGGCCTTCAGCAGCAAAAACAGTACGGTTAGCAGTGCTGGCAGTGCAGGTTTCTCCTCATTGCTGCATCCCGGCCGTCTGACTTCGGAAGGAGAATCGGCTTCCATTCCTGCGGAAGAGCCTGCAGCGAATGAGCCTGAGCGGCAAGCAGGAGAGGACGTGCAATGGAAGTCCTTGTTCCTGGGAGCACGGCAGGAAGAAACGCCGTTTCGAAAGGTTCGTTTATGCATTGTGCAGAGGGAAGAGACGCTGGAGGGCATTGCAGAGCGCTACCAGCTGAGTCCGCGCGAGCTGCTGCTATATAACCGCTTATCGGAGCAGAGTGTTGAAGAGGGGCAAATTTTGTACATCCCGTAGCTGGCCTGAACCGTTGATGGAATGCTTATGCGGCAGTTGCTTATTAGAAGCTGTTTCCCTGGGGATTTTTATGCCTGGTGGGGAACAGCTTTTTGCTGTGTTAGGACGGTTTAATTCGGTGCTGCTTCGTCATAAAGCGGCCCTGCCGTTTTCTCACAGCGGCGGTACCTGCAAAGATTGACGGTCATGCCTTAAAAAGGTTATAGTATCTATATCCAAATTCAAAAAGCAATAACCCCATACCATCATCAACGAGGAGCGGGAAGAGTAGGATGTGTGGCCTAAAGAGAGCGGAGTTGCAGCGCTGAGAGATTCCGCAGGAACCAGCATTCCCAAAGTCGCCCGTGAGTTGCTTGCTTGAGCTGTGACACACACCGATGTGAGGACCCAGTTAGAGCAGGCCGGCTGCAGCCGTTATCTGTGCAGAGTGTCGCAGTGTGATCAGGATTGCCGTGAGCGTAGAAGTGCTCCTGGTGGATTGCGAAACAAAGGTGGTACCGCGAGAGAACCAAAGTCTTTCGTCCTTTGAGGACGAGGGGCTTTTTTTGTTGTTCCGGACTGCGCGGCCCTCCCGCAGCGGTACGGCTAAAACCCTATAGTATGGAAATGCTGACTAAGTAACGGAGGTAAATGAATATGGAATCCAAAGAAACGACAGGCTCGGCTCAGATGCCGACCACCTATGATCCCAAAGCTGCAGAACAGAAATGGTACAGCTACTGGAAGGACGGAGGCTTTTTTAACGCCGGGAAGCGACCGGAAGCAGAGCCTTTTACGATCGTCATTCCGCCGCCGAATGTGACCGGTATGCTGCACATCGGTCATACCCTGGATTTTACCCTTCAGGACATCATTATCCGGGTCAAGCGCATGCAGGGCTATGATGCCTTATGGCTACCGGGCTCGGACCATGCCGGCATTGCTACACAGACCAAGGTCGAGCAGAAGCTGCGCGAGCAGGGCGTGACCCGTTATGATCTGGGGCGCGAGAAGTTTCTGGAGAAGGTGTGGGAGTGGAAAGAGCAATACGCGAATACCATCCGCGAGCAGTGGGCGAAGATGGGGCTTTCCCTGGATTATTCCCGCGAGCGCTTCACCCTGGATGAGGGACTGTCCCGTGCAGTACGGGAAGTGTTCGTGAACTTGTACAGTAAGGGTCTCATTTATCGCGGTAAGCGAATTATTAACTGGGACCCGGCAGCGCGGACAGCCCTGTCTGATATTGAGGTGGAATATAAAGAGGTACAGGGCCATCTGTATCATCTGAAATATCCGTTAAAGGATGGCAGCGGGTTTATTACGGTCGCGACGACCCGTCCGGAAACGATGTTGGGAGATACAGCGGTAGCTGTGCATCCGGAAGATGAGCGTTATCAGGATATGATCGGCAAAATGCTGGTGCTTCCGGTTGTAGGCCGGGAAATCCCGGTCATCGCAGACGAGTATGTAGAGAAGGACTTCGGTAGCGGTGCGGTGAAGATCACCCCTTCCCATGACCCGAACGATTTTGAGATGGGCCTGCGCCACGATCTTCCGCAGATCACGGTGATGGATGAGTCCGGCACCATGAATGGCTTCGCCGGCAAATATGAAGGGCTTGACCGCAGCGAATGCCGCAAGCAGATTGTCAGCGATCTGCAGAAAGCGGGCGTCCTGATCCGCATCGAGGATCATGTCCATCAGGTCGGGCACAGTGAGCGCAGCGGCGCGGTCGTTGAGCCGTATTTGTCGACACAGTGGTTTGTCAAAATGAAGCCGCTCGCCGATGCCGCCATCGAGGCGCAAAAATCCGGAGACGGTGTAAACTTCGTGCCGGAGCGCTTTGAGAAAACCTATCTTCACTGGATCGAGAATGTGCGGGACTGGTGCATTTCCCGACAGCTGTGGTGGGGACACCGGATTCCAGCCTGGTACTGTGAGCAGTGCGGCGAAGTGCATGTATCGCATGACGAGCTGGACGTGTGCAGCGCGTGCGGAAGTCATCAGCTGAAGCAGGATGAGGACGTTCTGGACACTTGGTTCAGCTCCGCGCTCTGGCCGTTCTCGACACTGGGCTGGCCTGAGGACAGTGAGGACTTCAAGCGTTACTACCCAACGAATGTTCTCGTGACCGGCTATGACATTATTTATTTCTGGGTAGCCCGGATGATCTTCACTGCGCTGGAGTTTACCGGCGAGAAGCCGTTTAAGGATGTGCTGATGCACGGACTGGTGAGGGATGCGGACGGCAAGAAAATGTCCAAGTCGCTCGGCAACGGCGTGGATCCGCTGGAAGTCATCGAGAAGTATGGCACAGATGCCATGCGCTATATGATCTCTACAGGAATTACGCCGGGACAGGATCTGCGCTTCCGCTGGGAGAAGGTAGAGCAGGCGCGGAACTTCGCCAACAAGATCTGGAACGCCTCCCGCTTTGCCTTGATGAATCTGGAGGGCGTACAATACAGCGATATCGACATCAGCGGGGATCTGGGTACAGCCGACCGCTGGATTCTGCATCGCCTGAACGAAACTTCACGCGACATTACGCGTCTAATAGACAGCTACGAGTTCGGCGAAACAGGCCGATTGCTCTATAACTTCATCTGGGATGATCTGTGTGACTGGTATATTGAGTTTGCGAAGCTGACATTGTACGGCGAGGATGAGGCTGCCAAAAAGAACACCCAGTCCGTGCTCGTTTATGTCCTGGATCGCACGATGCGTTTGATTCACCCGTTCATGCCGTTTATTTCCGAGGAAATCTGGCAGCATCTTCCTCATGATGGGGATACCGTTATGCTGGCAGAATGGCCGACATATGATGCCGCTCTGGAGAACCCGGAGGCTGTCGCTGAAATGGATATGCTTATGGACGTGATCCGTGCAGTCCGGAACATCCGCGCCGAGGTGAACGTACCGATGAGCAAGAAAATCGAGCTGCTCCTTCAAGCTTCGGACGCCAAAGGCTTAAGCATTGTTCAGCGCAACGAAGTGTACATCCGCCGCTTCTGCAACACTTCCCAATACGAAGCGGGTCTGAGCCTGTCCACGCCGGATAAAGCGATGACTGCAATTGTAACAGGGGCGGAGCTGTACCTTCCGCTTGCCGGCCTGATCGATATTGATCAGGAGATTGCCCGCCTGGAGAAGGAGCTGCAGCATCTCAATAGCGAGGTATCCCGGGTAGACAAGAAGCTGAGCAATGAGGGATTTGTGGCCAAAGCGCCGGCGAAGGTGATCGAGGAAGAGAAGGCCAAGCAGGCTGATTACAGCGACAAGCGGGATAAAGTGATTGCCCGTATCACGGAGCTGAGAGGCTGATATGGGACAAACCGGATCCGTAGGTGAAGATATGATGAATAAGGTCCCGGCAGCCCCCTTTGAGACGTATACAGAAGCGGTGAACTGGATTAACGGCTTGATCCCATTCGGGATCAGGCCCGGTCTGGAGCGGATTGAGCTGCTGCTTGAGCGCCTGGGTCATCCTGAGCGCCGGCTGAAGTTTGTTCATGTGGCGGGCACGAACGGTAAAGGCTCCACCTGTGCGTTCTTGACACGTGTGCTGCTGCAAGGCGGATATTCCGTCGGGACCTTTACCTCGCCCTATATTACGAAGTTCACGAATCGCTTTCAGATTGACGGTGAGGATATTGAGGAAGAGGTATTGCTGAAGCTTGCAAACCAGCTGTATCCGCTTGTACAGGAGATTGCAGACAGTGAAATGGGCTCTCCGACCATGTTTGAGGTGTCCACAGCGCTGGCGATCCTGTTCTATTCCCGGGAACGGGTACCGGATGTGGTCGTGTGGGAGACAGGGCTTGGCGGCAGAATGGATGTGACGAACGTCGTTCACCCTGTCGTATCGGTGATTACGAACATAGGAATGGATCATACCGATATTCTTGGGGAGACCATTCAGGAGATTGCTGCGGAAAAAGCCGGTATTATCAAGCCGGGGGTACCTGTGGTCACGGCGGTGTCCCAGCCGGAGGCTCTGGAGGTTATCCGCCAAACGGCAGCCTCCAAGCGCGCAACACTGTATGCAGCAGGAGAGCAGTTCAGCTACGAGCGGTTGTCCGGGGACGAAAACAGCCAGAAGCTTCGCTTCTCGGGGCCTTTCCGGGAGCTGGAGCTGGAGATTGGCATGCAGGGCGAGCATCAATGCCAGAATGCGGCCTGTGCCATGATGGCGATAGACATTCTCCGCCATTACATGGCGTTTGTGATTGAGCCTGATGACTTGCAGAAGGGCTTTACAAGCACTCGCTGGGCTGGACGCCTTGAACAGGTGAGTCAAATGCCACGACTGATTCTCGACGGAGCTCATAATCCGGAAGGAGCCGAATCGCTCGCGAAGAGCCTTCCTGGAACCTACCGCTACCGAAAGCTGAACCTGATGATGGGAATGCTCTCAAATAAGCATCATGAAGACTATTTGAAGCATATACTTCCTATAGTGGATACATTGATCATCACTGAACCGGATTTCCGGAGAAAAATGGACGCCAACGCCTTGGCAGACGTTGCTGAACGGATCAGGGAGTCATACGCTAACCCATCCCTTCAAATCATCATAGAACCAGACTGGAGAAAAGCGCTTGAAGTATTGAAGTCACGGACGGAAGCGGAGGATCTCGGGGTCGTGTCAGGCACGTTGTACCTGATTGCCGACGTGCGTTCAGACCTCCTTGGCCTTTCCGATGCTGAAAAAGGTTGGTGAAAATTGTTGAATACTTCGGAACATGTTCATTTTATAGGAATTGGCGGTTATGGCATGAGTGCCATTGCAAGAGTGATGCTGGAGATGGGATACAAGGTTACGGGCTCGGATGTAGCCTCCCAGGAGCTGACTGAAAAGCTGGCAGCCAAAGGCGCCCAAATATATATCGGCCATACGGCCGAGCAGATTCAAGGAGCGGACCTGGTCGTTTATTCGACTGCGCTTTCTCGCGATAATGTGGAGCGGGTAGCGGCAGAGGAACAGAACATTCCCGTGCTGCACCGTGCCCAAATGCTGGCGAGACTGCTGAATGAGCGCAAGGGCATTGCGGTGGCAGGGGCGCACGGCAAGACGACGACCTCATCCATGATCTCAACGGTGCTGGAGGATTGCGGCGTAGACCCGACCTTTATTATTGGCGGCGAGATTATGAATGTCGGTACGAATGCGAAGGCCGGACAGGGGGAGTATGTCGTAGCTGAAGCAGATGAAAGCGACGGCTCGTTCCTGCAGTACTACCCGTGGCTCGGGGTAGTGCTTAACATTGAGGCTGATCATCTTGAGAATTATGACGGGGATTTTAACCAGCTCAAGGCGGCTTATGTGCAATTTTTGAGCCAGATCCGTGAGGACGGAACAGCCGTTGTGTGTGCGGATGACGAGAATATCAGAGCTATTTTGCCGGAGCTGAAATACCAGGCTACCACATATGGAATTCACCATGATGCTGAATACTCTGCGCGGGATCTTGTGCTCGGAGACCGGCAGGTTAGCTTTACGATGCTGCACGGTGAAGAGGTCATGGGTACCATCCGGCTCTCGGTTCCCGGCAAGCATAATGTATACAACGCCATGGCTACCGTCATTACCTGCATGAAGGCAGGCGTCCCGTTCGAAGAGATTGCCCAGTCTATCATCAAATTTAACGGAGCCAAAAGGCGCTTCCAGGTGCTCGGTGAAATCAATGATATTCTGGTTATTGACGATTATGCGCATCATCCGACCGAGATTGAAGCGACCATCAGCGCCGCAAAGGCAACCGGAAAAAGAATTGTAGCCGTATTTCAGCCGCAGCGCTACTCGCGGACCTTCTTCCTGCTGGACGCGTTTAGCCGCGCTTTCGGCGATGCCGATGAGGTCATTATTACCGACATTTACGCACCGGCCGGCGAGAAGCAAATCGAAGGCATTACCTCAGCGAAGCTCGCGGAGCTGATCGTACAGAACAGCAATGCTGGAGCAAGATACCTTTCGACCAAGGATGAGGTGCTGGAGGATTTGAAGGGACGCGTGGCTCCCGGAGATCTGGTACTTACGATGGGTGCAGGTGACATTTGGAAGGTTGGAGCTGCTCTGGCAGAAGTGCTGAAGAGTAAATAAGGTGGATATCAGGGTCATGTTATGAAGGAGGCTTTCCTTCAGGGCATGGCCCTTTTTTTCATTTACATCTGGCACGGCAGCGGGACATAACGAGATGGACATCCTCATAAATATGGGTAGTACGAGAGGTGACAACCAAGGAGGGAAGTCCATGAGCAAATCCCGAATGACGATTCGTCTGGATCAAGAGCCGCCGCGGGGGACGATAGAAGAGCGAAGTGTGCGGCTATCCGGAGTTTCGAAGACAGAGGATCACAATATTGAAGTGGATCTTGGCAGCTATTATCGCCCGCGCGCGCCGAAAGCTTCACTCTGGAAGCTGATCGGCTCCATCACAGCCGCTGTGCTGACCGGTCTGATGTTCGGCTTTGCGGTCTTGAATTCATTTGGCGGGGAGCCTCGTGCATCTGAACATACTACGCCTGTCGATTCCGCACCTGTACTGGAAGCGGCCCAGTCACAGCAGCATGATGCAGCGGGAGTGCAGCCTGGAAGCGAGACGGTCCTTGTTCCTGATAAAACCTACTATTTGCTTCAATACGGCATGTTCAGCTCGGAGGAAGGGGCCAAGCAAGCAGAGAAGGAGCTGCTGCAGTCAGGGCTGGCCGCCTACGGGGACATGGATGGGGCTTACCGTGTCTATGCCGGAATATCTCCCGACCGGGAAGGAGCGAAGCTGCTCAGCAGTCAGCTGAAGCATAGCGGAATCGAGCTCTATGTAAAAGAGGTGGTGTCTGCGGGACCACAGACGACGGTTCTGGCTGTCTCTGGATTGCCATGGAGCCTGTTCATAGAAACGGGCGGAGGACTGGCTTCAGAGCTCAGCGCGTTTTCTGCCCTTATGCTGGGGCGGGAGACCGGGACTGCTGCCGATGCAGAAACGATGAACCGTATAACCGGGCTGCATTTACAATGGACGGAGGCGCTGGAGCTGCTTCGGGGCATGAGTCCCGAGGCGGAGTCTCAGCTAAAGGGGATGGCGCAGCAGATGAACAGCGCGGTTACGGCACTCGCAGAATATAACAAAAACCAGGCCAAGGGGCATTTGTGGGAAATCCAATCAGGCATGATGAACTATATCATGGGTCAAAAAAAGCTCATTTCACTGCTATAGCCCTTATTTCCCGGGTCAGAAATGCCTCACAGCAGGGGCAACTATTTCCAGTTGTCCCTGCTGTTTTTGTATTTGTATTGCTAACTGTTACACCGTATAATAATGTAGGTGTCAAAAAATGGCGAGGGACGATGAGAGATGAAGAAAAACGCAGGAGTGCTGATTTTGTTCATACTGCTGGGGTGGCTGACAGGAACCTGGCTTGCCAAAGCGCTGATGTCCGTCAAGGCCCTTTCTTTTTTAACAACCTCGACCTATATCGGCTGGAGGCCGGAGGCACAATTGGATATTATCAATTATAATATAAACATTGAAATCAAGCTTAGCCTGCTCGGACTGATCGGTATTATTACAGCGGTCTGGCTGTATCGCAGGCTCTAGACAAGGAGAACAGCCCGTGACGGACAACAGATCTCGGCGGCAGATTGTGCTTGCCTCAACCTCTCCTCGAAGACAGGAGCTGATTCAAATGCTTGGTCTTCCGGTTGAAGTTATGCCTAGCGGCGCTGACGAAGACACGCCTGCAGGATGGAAGCCTGAGCAGGTTGTGGAGAGTCTGGCTCTCCGCAAGGCTGAGGCTGTGTTAGAGCGCTGTAGACTTGCTGCACCGGCAGCTGTTATTGTCGGGAGTGATACGGTAGTCGTGCTGGATGGGGAGATTCTGGGCAAGCCCCGGAACCCGGAGGAGGCTGTTTCAATGCTCTCCCGGCTTCAGGGAAGAAGACATGCCGTATATACTGGCATTGCCTGCGTGGATCTATCCACAGGGACAAGCCTGCTCCGGCATCGCGTCACAACTGTAGCGATGAAGCCGCTTCTGGAGACTCAGATTGAGAGCTATGTAAGAACCGGCGAGCCGATGGACAAGGCAGGGGCATATGGCATTCAAGGATTGGGTGCTGTTCTGGTGGAGAGCATCGAGGGCGATTACTTCAATGTCGTGGGCCTCTCGATCTCTCTGCTGTCCGATATGCTGCTGGAGCTGGGGATTTCCGTGCTCGACTGATGCTTGCAGAGCAGCAGCCAGGGCGGCAGGAACATGACGCGTTGAACTTATAGAAAGTAGGGGAAGGCATGGAGTCGCACGCATTTATGCTGCGCGATATCCCCCATGATGAACGACCTAGAGAGCGCATGATGGCTTATGGGGCAAGCGCTTTGAGTCATGCTGAGCTGCTCGCGATACTGCTGCGGACCGGAACCCGCCAGGAATCGGCGGTGCACGTAGCCCAGCGGATATTGCAACAGGCAGGCAGCATTCGGGAGCTGTCAGATTTAAGCATTACCGAATTGACGCAGATTAAAGGGATCGGGCCAGCCAAGGCGGTTCAGCTAAAGGCCGGGATTGAGCTGGGACGAAGAATGTCCGGTTTTAAGCGAGGCGAGCCGGTCATTATCCGGAGTCCGCGCGATGCTGCAGATCTGCTTAGCGAGGAGCTGCGCTCTCTGCATAAAGAACACTTTGTTTGTCTTTTTTTAAATACCAAGAATCATGTGATTGCTCAGGAGACGCTGTCCATAGGCAGCTTGAACGCAGCGGTCGTGCATCCCAGGGAGGTCTTCCGGGCTGCCATCAAGAGCAGCTGCGCTTCGCTCGTCTGTGCGCACAATCATCCCAGCGGGGATCCTACACCAAGCCCGGAGGATATTGCGCTTACAACACGCCTGGTCGAGGCGGGGAGCATTATCGGGATTGACGTACTGGATCACATCATTATTGGAGATGGAAGCTTTGTCAGTTTGAAGGAACGCGGTTTGATGTAATATAATAGTCCAGATTGAGGAAGAAAGGGAGTTTACAGCATGTTTGGTGGATTCACGAAGGATTTAGGAATTGATTTGGGGACAGCGAATACACTCGTTTATGTCCGTGGTAAAGGTATTGTCGTTCGGGAGCCCTCGGTGGTTGCCCTGCGTACAGATACGAAGAGCATTGAGGCGGTCGGTGAATCTGCCAAGAAAATGATTGGACGCACCCCCGGCAACATCCGGGCAATCCGGCCAATGAAGGACGGCGTCATCGCCGATTTTGACACTACGGCGACGATGATTAAATATTTTATCCGTCAGGCGCAGAAGCAGCGCTCGTTCTTTCAGCGTCATCCGAATGTCATGGTGTGTGTGCCTTCCGGTATTACAGCGGTAGAACAGCGCGCTGTAGAGGACGCAACGAAGCAAGCCGGTGCACGTGAAGCCTACACGATTGAGGAGCCGTTCGCAGCGGCAATCGGAGCGGATCTACCGGTATGGGAGCCGACGGGCAGCATGGTAGTAGATATCGGCGGAGGAACGACAGAGGTAGCTGTTATTTCGTTGGGCGGAATCGTAACGAGCCGCTCGGTTCGCGTTGCCGGCGATGAAATGGATGAATCCATCATCTCTTATATCAAACGCCAGTATAATTTAATGATCGGAGAGCGGACGGCAGAACAGCTGAAGATGGAAGTAGGCTCCGCCATGCCGCTGGAATCCGTAGAAACCATGGAAATTCGCGGCCGAGATCTCGTGACCGGACTGCCGAAGACAATCTCGATTACGTCCGATGAGATCAGTGAAGCGCTGGCAGATACGATCAATGCCATCGTTGAAGCTGTAAAGGTTACGCTGGAGAAATGTCCGCCGGAGCTCGCAGCAGATATTATGGACCGCGGCATTGTGCTCACCGGTGGCGGTGCGCTGCTCCGTAACCTCGATAAGCTGCTTGCAGAAGAAACCGGAATGCCGGTCATTGTGGCCGAGAATCCGCTGGATTGCGTAGCTATTGGCACAGGCAAAGCGCTTGACAATATTCATCTGTTCAAATCCCGCAGCAGCTCAGCCAGCCGTTCCAAGCGGTAGTCTGGAGAGCAGACCCTGATTGAACAAAGGATTCGGGAATATAACAGTAACGTTAGAAGGTGTTAGAAACTGTTTAAGCTGCTAGGCAACAAACGACTGTTTATTATGCTGATCGGACTTGTCACGTTTATAGCACTCATGGGCTTTACACTGGGACCTCGTGTGGGACTGACCTGGCCCGAAAAGTTCATGAGAGACACCGTTGGATTTGTGCAAGGCGTATTTTATAAGCCCGCTTCTTATATAGCGGGCTTCTTTGAAGATGTTAGGAATATGAAAGAAGTCTACAGCGAGAATGAGCGCCTGAAGATGGCCGTGGCCCAGTATGCCCGTGAAAGTGCGGAGTATCACCGGATTAAAGCCGAGAATGAAGACTACATGAACATGCTCAAGTTCACAGAGGCTCAGAAGAACAAATACGATTATGATTACCGGCCGGCCAATGTGCTCAGCGTGAATCAGGATCCCAATAATCATACGCTCGTCATTGACCTGGGAGAAAAGGATGGAGTAAGGCAGAACATGACGGTCATCTCGGTAGAAGGGATGGTCGGTGTGATCAGCCAGGTCGGCAACTTCACCTCGACCGTGAAGCTGCTTACCACCCTGGACCCGCAGGATGCCAAGCGGCAGCAGATCGCGGCCACGGTCTCGAATAAGGACACCTTTGGCATCATTGAGAGCTATGACAAGAAAACCAGGATGCTGAAAATGACGCGCATTCCGGAAGACGATCCGGTTGCTCCTCAGGATCTCATTGTATCCTCTGGTAACGGAGGCGTTATTCCTCGCGGCATGATTATCGGTAAAGTGGTAGAGGTAGAGACCGGGGAATTTGGCCTGACCCGAACCGCCACCATTGAACCCGCGGCAAACTTCCAGGATTGGAAGACACTCCTGGTTGTATTTACGCCGGAGGAGCCTCAGGAATGAAGCGTTATCAAGTGCTGATCCTGCTGCTGTTTCTGCTGTTTATATTTCAGGGAACCATTGGATTTTGGCTGACACCGCCTGCACTGCAGGGAATCATTTCTCCAAATCTCGTGTTTGTTGCTATTTTATTCGCGACAATTTATCATCACCGCCATACCGGGCTTGTGCTGGGACTTATTTTCGGAATTGTACATGACATTATCTATTACGGCGAAATGATCGGTACCTACTCCTTTGGGATGGGGGTCTCGGCATATATCATCGGAATGATATTTAACAAGCCGCGATCTCCTCTGCCGGTCATGCTGACCGCTGTCATCCTGGGGAGCCTGCTGCTGGACAGTATGCTGTTCGGCATCTACAAGCTGTTCCGGATTAATCCGGATTCGTACAATTGGGCTTTGCTGCATCAAATGCTGCCCGATCTTCTGATTCATTTCGCGTTTGCCCTGCTCATTTATGTGCCTGTCCGCAAACAGCTCGATCTGGTTGCGAAGGCGCCACGGCGAAGCAAGGCTTCTTGAATCTAATTTCGACATTTTGGTGAGAGGCCGGCAGGAACTACAGGCTGTGACCGCGAAATGTATGTAGATGGGAGGGACAGGCTTATGGCTGTAAAATCCAATCACGTTACG
Organism: Paenibacillus sp. JSM ZJ436; assembly: GCF_044383795.1. Taxonomy (NCBI): domain Bacteria; kingdom Bacillati; phylum Bacillota; class Bacilli; order Caryophanales; family Paenibacillaceae; genus Paenibacillus; species Paenibacillus sp. JSM ZJ436. Next base: position 15,190 of record NZ_JBISEO010000010.1, on the reverse strand, counting down.
ATTAAGGGCATCAAAGATGGCCTGGTTTTCCTGCTTGATGATCAATGTGATTTTGAAGAGCTGCTCAGCGAGCTTCGTTACAAGCTGGAGCATAGCCATCAGAATATACTGACCGGGCCGATTATTCACGTGGATGTGAAGCTGGGCTCCCGGAGAATTAATGATGATGAGAAGCAGAGTATTCTAGATATTTTGAAGCAGAAGGGGAATCTGCTGATCCGTTCCGTGGAATCTCCTCCGGTCAGCCCGGAGAGTGAGCCTGAGAAGGGACCGTCAGTGAAAGCAGGCATGGTGCGTTCCGGACAGGTGCTGCATCATCGCGGGGACCTGCTCTTCCTGGGCGATGTGAATCCCGGCGGTACCATCGTGGCCACCGGAGATATTTACATTGTAGGGGCGCTGAGGGGAACGGCGCACGCTGGTTCTGAAGGGAATCAGGACGCGATTATTGCTGCATCCTACCTGGCTCCAACGCAGCTTCGAATCTCGGAGAAGATTAGCAGGCCGCCGGACGAATGGGAAACCCGGGAGACGGTGATGGAGTTTGCCTATCTGCAGGATGATGTCATGAAGATTGACAAGATTAGCAACATTGCTCGTTTGGGCCGGGATTTTAATGTGTTTAAAGGAGTGTAGAACATGGGAGAGGCAATTGTCGTCACATCAGGCAAAGGCGGAGTCGGCAAAACGACGACCTCGGCCAACATCGGAACGGCCCTGGCACTGCTGGGCAAGAAGGTATGCCTGGTAGATACCGATATCGGCCTGCGAAATCTGGATGTCGTTATGGGTCTGGAGAACCGGATCATTTATGATCTTTGCGACGTTGCGGAAGGACGATGCCGCCTTAATCAAGCGCTAATCAAGGATAAGCGCTTTGACGAGCTGTATATGCTGCCTGCCGCCCAGACTAAGGACAAGAACGCTGTTTCACCGGAACAGGTGAGGGATATTGTTCTGGAACTGAAGAAGGAATACGAATACGTTATTATCGACTGTCCGGCAGGTATTGAGCAGGGCTTCAAGAACGCGATTGCAGGTGCGGATAAAGCAATTGTAGTGACGACTCCTGAGCATGCGGCAGTCCGTGACGCCGATCGGATTATCGGGCTCCTGGAGAATTCGGAAGTGGAGTCACCGAAGCTGGTCGTAAATCGGATTCGGCCGAATATGGTCAAGTCGGGAGACATGCTGGAAATTGAGGACGTTCTTCAGGTGCTGAACATTGACCTGATCGGAATTGTACCGGATGACGAAATGGTCATTAAAGCAGCGAACATCGGCGAGCCGACGGTAATGAACCCGGACTCCCAAGCGGCAATTGCTTACCGCAATATCGCCCGGCGGATTCTGGGAGATACCGTGCCTTTAATGCAAATCCATCAGAAAAAAGGCATGTTTACCCGCTTCAAGAAATTTTTTGGCATGGGCTAGCAGGAAAGACTGACATGATTAGGCCCCGCAGCAACCCGGCACCTCTGAGACGCTTTGGCTCAGAAGGTGCTTTTTTTCGTTGTGTGGATGTTCGCTCTCGTAAGGCTTGTTCTAAACCGCTTTTTATGGCACATAGGATAAGGTAAAACAAGCTCTGGGGGAGAATTCTTATGGACATCCGCACATCGGTCAGAAATAGAAGAGAAGCTCGAATTCGGGAGCTACTGGAGGAAAAGGCAAATCCGGCATCAGCAATGAGGCAGGAATCTGAAGCTTTGCTGCAGGCTGCGGAGTTCAATAAGAAGCACTTCACAGGCTCTTTAGCTTCACCGCTGCAAGACCCTGTGTCGGAGCGTGACCCGGAAAAGCTCTGGAAGCAGGGCTATAGAGGCTGGGAGGAGCCGGTGCCGACTCCGCCCGCTTCAGGTCCGCCGCGGCTGATGACAGGCCTGCTTCGGAGAATTGTTATCAGTGCGCTTTTGTTCGGAGCGGTTTGGGGCGTTTTTTCTACCGATCAGCCTTGGGCAGCCCGTGTGCAATGGTTTGTGGTGGACGGGCTAAGTCGAGAGATGGATTTTGCAGCAGCCCAGGCCTGGTATGAAGAGCATTTTGGCGGTGCGCCATCCTTTATTCCGATTTTTGGACAGGATCCACAGGAATCTACGAAGGTGAACGGAGAAATGCTCGTACCGCCCCTAAGCGGGACAGTACTGCAGCCGTTTGTTGTAGATATGAAGGGGATCAAAATCGTTCCTCAGAGCGAGCAGCAATCCTCTCGGGAGGTACGCAGTATTGAGGCCGGCAGAGTTATGAAGGTGCGTCCGCTCCCGGATGGACTGTATACGCTTGAGGTGCAGCACAGAAACGGCCGCTACGCGCAGTACAGCGGATTAAGTCATGTCACACTGAGGGCCGAGGACTGGGTGCAGGGCGGGGATGTCCTGGGAGTGGTTCCGTTATCGGTTTCTTCCGGTGAAGAGCCTGTGCTTTACTTTATGCTGAAAGAAGGGAGCATGTTTGTCGATCCGGCGGATGTGATTCCGTTTTGATTACCATTCGGGGCACAGTCCTGTCTTTGCACCCGCTATTTGTCATGATTATGCTGGCTTCGGTGATCACTGGTGGCTTTCTGGAGCTGCTGACGCTCTTCATTATTGTATTCATCCATGAATTAGGCCATGCTGCTGCAGCTGCTGCTATGGGCTTTAAGGTTAGGTCCATCCAGCTGCTGCCGTTTGGAGGCGTGGCAGTCATTGAAGAGCAGGGAAGGATGAATGCATACAAGGAGATCGTCATTGCGCTTGCAGGGCCGCTGCAGAATGTAATTATGATTGGCATGGCAAAGCTGCTGCTGTACATTGGCTGGGGAGACGCCAGCTTTCTGGAATACCTGATCCAGGCTAATCTGATGATTGCCCTGTTCAATTTGCTGCCGATTCTGCCGCTGGATGGTGGAAAATTGCTGCAGGCGCTGATCAGTCTGTTCGCTCCTTATCACGCTACACTGATCTGGACCTCGCGGGCGGGATGCTTCTGCAGCCTCGTCATGCTCGCGATCGGCGTCCAGCCATTGTTCACCGGAGAGACGCTGCAGCTGAATATCATGATGATCGGCTTGTTTCTGGCATATTCCAATTTCGAGGATTGTCGGAATGTGCCTTACCGTTTCGTACGTTTTCTAGTCCAGCGAAGCAGCTATGCAGGAGAGCAGAGTGGAGAAGCTCAAGCTATTGTAGCAGATGCTTCGAAACCTTTAGATGAGATTGTGCGTTTATTTAGGAGAGAAAAGGTTCATCTGATTTATGTCATGAATCGGGGCGGGGGCGTCATGGCTGTTCTTCCTGAACAGCAGGTGATCTCTTCCTACTTTGCAGTCAAAGAACCCCCGGTGCGTGACTAGCATATCTATCATTTCAGCAGAGCAGCAATGTGCTCCAAATCGGCCCAGCGTGAGCTGTTGAAATGGTATAATCAACAGACAGTATCCGCTTAAAGAGGTGAGGCCATGAAGCAGCTTATCGTTCAGAGCGAAGCAGACATTGTTCAGCTCGCTCTTCTGGACAACCGTATCCTTCTGGAATATGCCTCCGAACGGGGTGAGCATCCCGGTGCGGCCGGCAATTTTTATAAAGGCAGGGTCGTTAATGTCATTCCAGGCATGCAGGCCGCCTTTGTTGACATCGGACTGAGGAAGAATGCCTTTCTGTACGTGGATGATGTGCTCTCTCCCCATCTGGAGAAGCAGCCCGACACCAAGCCGTCTATTGAAGCATTGCTAAGTGCAGGTCAGGAGTTGATTGTACAAGTCGTGAAGGAGCCGATGGGCGGAAAAGGCGCTCGGGTGACGACTCATTATTCTCTCCCCGGGCGGTTTATGGTCTATATGCCTAAGGCCGGATATGTCGCTGTATCCAAGAAAATTTCCCGGGAGAATGAACGATCACGTCTGAAGCAGCTGGGAGAAGGCCTGATAGGTAAGGAAGAGGGCCTAATTATCAGGACTGTGTCAGAGGGGGAACAAGAAGCAGCAGTGCGCAGCGATCTGGAGTGGCTGCGATTTCTTTGGTCGCGTATTCTGGAGCAGGCGATCAAGCAAAGGTCACCGGCACTGCTGCACCGGGAGCGGGGCATGGTCCACCGATTTATTCGCGATGTATTTAGCCCGGAGCAGGATGAATTGATTGTAGCAAGGCCGACTGAAGCAAACGAAATCCGTGCTTATTTGCAGGAGCTGCTTCCTGGGAGCAAGCCCTGCATCAAGGTTTACGAAGGGGACCGAACTCTTTTTGAGGCATATGGCGTAGAGGAGCAGCTAAAGCAGGCTTTTTCGAGACAGATCCAGCTTGCAGACGGCGGTACGATTGTCATTGATGAGACGGAGGCCCTGACGGTGATTGATGTCAATACGGCCAGTTATACGGGGGGCAGCAGTCTGGAGGAAACGGTCACGCGCACCAATGTCAGTGCTGCCAGGGAGATTGCACGCCTGCTCCGCTTGAGGGATATGGGCGGCATCATTATTGTTGACTTTATTGATATGGAGGAAGAGCATAGCCGGGAGCTGGTGCTGTCTGCCATGGAGGAGATTATTAGCAAGGACCGCACCAAATGCGTTGTGCTGGGCTGGACGCGGCTGGGACTGCTCGAAATTACACGGAAGATGGAACGGGATCCTGCGGCTAACCCCTATCGCAGAATCTGCAAAGCCTGCTCCGGCAAAGGAATTACGAGTTGATGGATTGACGACACTTTCATTCTGTGTTATCATCTCTTGGTATGTGTTCAGCGAACAATTTGCTGCACATGCTGTAACCGCTCCGGTCAGGTTGACAAGGACGGTCGAGACTGCTCGGCTGGACACCTGAATCAGGCGAGTCTGAGACATGAGGAGGTGCAAGCAAATGTACGCTATTATCGAAACAGGTGGTAAGCAATACAAAGTCCAAGAGGGCGATGTGTTGTTCATCGAGAAGCTGAATGCAGGTGACGGCGAAAGCGTGACTTTCGACCGTGTACTGGCCGTATCCAATGGTGAAGGCCTGGTAGCAGGAACACCGGTAGTATCCGGAGCTTCTGTAACTGCAAAGGTAGAGAAGCACGGTAAAGGCCGCAAGGTCGTTGTATACAAATACAAGCCGAAGAAGAACTACCACAAGAAGCAAGGTCATCGTCAGCCTTTCACGAAAGTAACAATCGAGAAGATTCAGGCGTAAGAGGGTGCGGTAATTGATTACTGTACAGATCTCCCGCCGGGACGACGGAAGAATTCATGGCTTTGAAGTCAAGGGTCATGCAGGTTATGCAGATCCGGGACAGGATATCGTTTGCGCTGGGGTTTCCGCTGTCACTGTTGGCACGGTCAACTCGATCGAGGCGTTAACCGGCACAGTCATGGAGGCCGAGATGAAAGGTGGATTTCTGAGTGCGGTGCTGCCGCATGAAGGACATCATGCCTCCTCGGAACAAGTTCAGCTGCTCCTGGAATCGATGGTGCTGATGCTGCAGAGTATTGCAGATTCATACGATGAGTATATTCAAATACAGGTTAAGATTATTAAAAGAAGGAGGTAGGCTAACATGTTGAAATTGGATCTTCAGTTATTCGCATCCAAAAAAGGTGTAGGCTCCACGAAGAACGGTCGTGACAGTATTTCCAAGCGTCTCGGCACGAAGCGTGCAGACGGTCAAACCGTTACGGGCGGAAGCATTCTGGTTCGCCAACGCGGAACCAAGATTCACCCAGGCACGAACGTGGGCATTGGTAAAGACGACACTCTGTTTGCGAAAGTCGATGGCGTTGTGAAATTTGAACGTTGGGGTCGTGATCGCAAGAAAGTGAGCGTCTACCCGGTTGAGGTCGCTCCTGTAGCGGCAGCAGTTGAGGCTTAATTGTCCTCAATCCGGCATACAGATGAAGAGGTCTCCGGCAGTATGCCGGGGGCTTCTTTTTTTAGGGATCAAGGCAGAACTATTTATGGATCACGGATGAATCCCGAATAACGTCTATGGTATACTTGGTTTTGGTGAAACTAACCAGTATAGGGAACGGGGAGAGTTCATGAAGTCCTGGAAATGGATTGCGGCTGGGGCCGGGGGATCAATACTGCTTCCTGTCATCTGGCTGCTGTGGATGCCTGGCCTTCTGGCAGCTCTTGGGACAGTAATCTGGTCTGTTGCCGCAACGCTGTTCGCGGTAAGGATGGTGCTGCGGGAGCAGGAGAGATCTATGGCTGAGCAGCAAAGAATGTCCGAGGAGCAGTTGAAGGAGCGGGCGGTGCAGGCACTGAATCATCACCGTCATGATTGGATGAACGAGCTGCAAATTATGTACGGCTATATCCAGTTGGGCAAGCATGATAAATCGGTGCAATGTGTGGAAAGAATAAAAGAACGGATGCTTCAGGAAAGCAAAGTGTCGAAGCTGGGCATTCCTTCACTCGTGTTTTACTTTCAGGCGTATCGAACCTTTAATGTGCCGCTGCAGCTTGAGATCGAAGTCGTGGACCAGCTGCACTTGAATGAGAAGCTGTCCCCGCTGCGGCAGGAGGCTTTGACGGAAGTCATTATTGCTGCTGTAGACATCTATGAGAAGGCGGGAGAAGGCGGTTCGCCAGAGGAAGAAAGACAGCTGATTATTACCTTCTGGGATCAGGAGGATCACTGCATAGCCGAGCTTGAAGGAGAAGGAGCTTTTGGAGACCGCCGTGCTTTGGAGCAGCAATTGAAGCGCGTGACGGAGCATACAGAATTACGGGTAGAGCAGGTCGATACGGATCATATGACCTACCGTCTGTATATCCCGTATGTGACTTGAGGAAGGTGAAGATAACCGATGTTCGTAGATAAAGCGAAAGTGTTTGTAAAAGGCGGAGACGGCGGAGACGGCTTGATTTCGTTCCGGCGGGAGAAATACGTTCCTAACGGCGGACCTGCCGGCGGGGATGGCGGAAGAGGCGGAGACGTTATTTTTCGGGTAGATGAAGGCTTGAGAACCTTGATGGATTTCCGTTACCAGCGCCATTTTAAAGCCAAGCGTGGCGAGAAGGGCAGAAATAAAAGTCAGCACGGTGCCGGCGCCGAGGATATGATTGTTCGGATTCCTCCGGGAACAGTGCTTATTGATGATGATTCCGGCGAGATCATTGCCGATTTGACACGTAACGGCCAGCAGGTTGTCGTCGCTCGCGGCGGACGGGGCGGACGGGGAAATATCCGTTTTGCAACACCGAATAATCCTGCTCCGGAGCTTGCAGAGAACGGAGAAGAGGGGCAGGAGCGGTACATTACGATGGAGCTCAAGGTGATGGCAGATGTCGGTCTTGTCGGCTTTCCAAGTGTCGGCAAATCAACGCTGCTCTCCGTAGTATCTGCTGCCCAGCCGAAGATCGGGGCGTATCATTTCACAACGATAACTCCGAACCTGGGGATGGTGGAAGTAGGAGATGACCGCAGCTTTGTTATGGCAGACCTGCCGGGTCTGATTGAAGGTGCTCATGAGGGAATCGGACTGGGACACGAATTCCTGCGTCATGTTGAGCGTACGCGTGTCATTATTCACGTGGTGGACATGTCGGGCTCTGAGGGTCGGGACCCGTTTGAAGACTGGGTAAAAATTAACGAAGAACTCAGGCTGTACAATCCGGTTTTGGCCGAGCGCCCTCAGATCGTAGCAGCTAATAAAATGGACATGCCGGAGTCGGAGGAGAATCTAAGCGTGTTTCGTGAGAAGACTGCAGCAGTCCGTCCGGATCTTGAGATTCTGCCGATCTCATCCTTGACGCGCCAAGGCATTAAAGAGCTTCTGTACAAAGCCGCTGCTGTACTGGATGAAATTCCGGAGGAGGTTGCAGTAGAAGAAGTGCCGGAGGTAGCAGAGCGCAAGGTGTACCGATTCGAGCAGCAGGAGGACAATTCCTTTACAATTACCCGGGACAATGAGGCGTACGTGGTGCACAGTGAGCGCATTGAGCGCATGCTCAAGCGGATGCAGATGAATTCCCATGATGCGATTCTGAAGCTTGCGCGGACGATGAGACATATGGGCATTGACGATGAGCTTCGCCGCCGGGGGGCTGTGGACGGAACGATTGTACGTATTGCGGATTTTGAGTTTGAGTTTGTTGAGGGAAGCAGCTACTACTAGTGCCCTGCAACAGAGCCACTATGAAGAACGCCAGATTTCATGTTATGAAATCGGCGTTTTTTTTATTGCTGTAAAGCCTCAATTCATAGCCGTTTTAAGGTATAGTGGGGAAAGGCAGCAACACGCATTACAAAAAATAGACGTGAATGTATTGCCCTCCTGTTCAATATCCCTTATAATGTCCACTATACGAATACAGTAGTCTTTGGGGAGAGGACGTTTTGTGAAAGAACGTTATTATTTGGTCCGAGAGGATATTTTACCGGAAGCTGTCGTCAAGACGATGCAGGTAAAGAGACTGCTGGCGGCCGGAGAGGCCAAGACCGTGCACGATGCTGTGGAGCAGGTGGGATTAAGCCGGAGCGCTTTTTACAAATACAAAGACGGTATTCATCCCATTAACCAGCTGGAGCGGGACGAAATTGTAACCATCTCCATTGATATGGAACATCGCTCGGGCATGCTGTCAGGAGTTCTGGGACTGGTCGCTGGGGAAGGCGGGAACGTGCTGACCATTCATCAGAGCATCCCGCTGCAGGGCATTGCCAACGTCGTTATTTCCGTAGAGGTTTCAAGGCTGAATGAGGAGCTGGACGATTTATTGGTCGGCATTCGGCGCATCCAGGGAGTCCGGCGGGTCCAGATGATTGGACAGGGATAACAGGGATGGATTCACATAGGGAAAGAAGAGATTGATGCTAGAATACAGGAGGGAATGTGTAGATGAAGCCGGTTAAGGTAGGTTTGTTGGGATTAGGGACTGTAGGAACAGGTGTGGTTCGGATCGTAGAAGGACATCAGGAGGATTTGAGCAGTCAGGTGGGCTCACCGATTACGATCGGCAAGATTGCTGTTAAGAATACAGAGAAAGAACGCAGTATTTCGGTTGACAGCAGCAAGATGACATCTGACCCATGGGAAGTTATCCGTGACCCGGAGATCGACGTCATTGTAGAGGTGATGGGCGGGATTGAGCAGACGAAGGAGTATATCCTGGAGGCGCTGGAGCAGGGCAAGCATATTGTAACAGCCAATAAGGATTTGATGGCTTTGCATGGGGCGGAAATTTTGGCTAAAGCTCAAGAGAAGCAGTGCGATGTGTTTTATGAAGCGAGTGTGGCCGGCGGCATTCCGATTATACGGACGCTGATCGAGGGCTTCTCCTCGGACCGGATTACGAAGATCATGGGCATTGTGAACGGAACAACGAACTATATTTTGACCAAAATGAGCCAGGAAGGAGCATCCTACGAGGATGTTTTGGCTGAAGCTCAGGAGCTCGGATATGCAGAAGCAGATCCCACCTCGGATGTAGAAGGTCTGGATGCGGCACGCAAAATGGCCATTATGGGAACGCTCGGCTTCCGTACGAACGTGGAGCTGCAGGATGTAAGTGTGAAGGGGATCTCCCAGGTAACGAAAGAGGATATCCAGTACGCTAAACGTCTCGGCTATGAAATGAAGCTGCTAGGCATCGCGGATCGGGAGCAGGAGCAGGTCAGCATTAGTGTGCAGCCAACAATGGTCCGCACCAGTCACCCGATGGCCGCCGTAAACGGTGTGTTCAACGCGGTCTATGTGTATGGAGAAGCTGTGGGCGAGACAATGTTTTACGGACCAGGGGCAGGTGAGATGCCTACAGCTACGTCAGTGGTTGCCGATCTGGTAGCTGTGGTTAAGAATCTTAAGCTCGGAGTCAACGGGCTTCAGGCGATCGCTCCTTATAAGGCGAAGGTGCTGAAGACCGATGATCAGATTATGTTTAAGAATTTCATTTTGCTTCACGTAGATGACAAGGCGGGGGTATTGGCACAGATTACACAGGTGTTTGCAGAATACGGGGTGAGCCTGGAGTCGGTTGTTCAGCAGCCGAATGATCAGACACCTCAGGCAGAAATCATTATCGTAACCCACAATGCCAGCAAAGCGAGTATGGATAAGGTGCTGGATCATTTTGAAGGCTTGGAAGTTATCCGCGAGATTAAAAGCGTGTATCGGGTCGAAGGCTAATCAGGCCGGGTGTCCGTTGGAGTCATGCTAGTTAAATATCACTTATTTGAATGAATACGAGGAGAGTATTGCTATGCCATACGAAGGCTTAATCCAAACTTATAAAAATTATCTGCCTGTAAATGAGAACACACCATTGTTGACGCTGAAGGAAGGGAATACCCCTCTGATCCGTGCGGAGAATCTATCCAAGGATCTGGATCTTGATTTGTATTTCAAGTTTGAAGGCTTGAACCCAACCGGTTCCTTTAAGGACCGCGGTATGGTCATGGCTGTAGCGAAAGCGATGGAAGAAGGAAGCAAGACGATTATGTGCGCGTCCACCGGGAACACCTCCGCCGCGGCAGCAGCGTATGCTGCACGTGGGGGGCTGAACTGTATTGTGTTGATTCCAAACAACAATATTGCTCTCGGCAAGCTGGCACAAGCGATCATCTATGGAGCCAAAGTCATCGCGATTGACGGCAACTTTGACCGTGCGCTTGAAATCGTCCGTGAAATTACAGCGAAGCATCCGATTACGCTGGTGAACTCTGTGAATCCGTATCGTATCGAAGGACAGAAGACTGCAGCCTTTGAGGTGGTGGATCAGCTGGGCAAAGCTCCGGATGTATTGGCAATTCCTGTTGGTAATGCCGGGAACATCTCCGCATACTGGAAGGGCTTCAAGGAATATAAGGAAGCGGGTAAGTCCTCGACCTTGCCTCGTATGCTCGGCTTTGAGGCTGAGGGTGCAATGGCGATCGTAAAAGGTGAGCCGATTGCTAATCCTGAAACCGTTGCGACGGCGATTCGTATCGGTAATCCAGCCAGCTGGAAGACGGCGGTAATGGCTGCTGAAGAATCTCAAGGCCAGATCAACTATGTAACCGATGATGAGATTCTGGAGGCCTATCGTACGATTGCTTCCCGGGAAGGGGTATTCGCTGAGCCGGGCTCTGCCGCATCGATCGCTGGTGTTTACAAAATGAAGCGCGAAGGATATTTCAAGGGCGGAGAATCGGTAGTCTGTGTGCTGACAGGCCACGGCTTGAAGGATCCGAACATTGCGATCAAAACGGTCAACGCCGAGCCGCTCGTAGTCTCGGACAACGAAGCTGCCGTTATGGATGCGATCGCTACCCTTGAAGGGGCTGCGCAGGTATGATCTTGAACGACGGCGTACGGATCAGGGTTCCTGCCAGTACGGCAAACCTGGGACCCGGCTTTGACACCTTGGGCATGGCGCTATCGCTGTACGCCTGGATTGAAATGAGACCACATGATCGGACCGTATTCGAGCTGCACGGTGACGAAATGAAGGGCCTTCCGCAAAATAAGGATAATCTGCTGTACAAGGTAGCGCAGCTGGTATTTCAGGAGGCCGGGATTTCAATTCCGGAGCTCCACATCGGAATGTATTCAGACATCCCGCTGACGCGTGGCTTGGGAAGCAGTGCTTCAGCCATCGTTGGTGCGCTGGCGGCAGCCAATGCTGTTGCAGGCTCGCCGCTGCCGGATCATAAGCTATTTGACATGGCTACAGACTTGGAGCGTCATCCTGACAATGTAGGAGCTTCCATGTTCGGGGGAATTATTGCGTCTGCCTGGGACGGCCAGCATGCGGACTACGTGCGGATTGAGCCTCCCGAAGAGCTGGAGACGCTAGTGGTCATACCAGACTTTCAGCTGGCCACGACCAAGGCTCGGGACGTATTGCCGCAGCATGTGTCATTAACAGATGCCGTTTTTAATATTAGCCGGTCTTCACTTCTCACCGCAGCGCTCTCCTCGGGGCAGCTGGACCTGATTTCTGCCGCGATGCAGGACCGCCTGCATCAGCCTTACCGGGCGAGTCTCGTGCCTGGAATGGACCGCATCCTGAAGGAAGCTACAGGGCGAGGGGCTTTGGGCATTGCCTTAAGCGGAGCTGGGCCGACGATGATTGCATTCGTGCGCCGCGGTGATGAGGGAACCGAGATGCTGAAGAGCTATCTTTTGGAGACGATGAAGGAGCAGGGAATCGAGGCGTCAGCCCAGCTGCTGAAGCCCGATAAAGAGGGTGTTACTGTTCTGGGCATGAACCGGGGCACTACCCTGATGGATATCGTTAAAGGGGAAGTTACAATATGAACCGAATCGCACTTCTACCCTCAGGATCTGTATCGCATGAAGCACTGTTGTATCTGTTGAACGGCGAGCCGGCAGAATTGGTTCACCATAAGCTGATTTCTGATGTGTTCATGTCTACCGTAGAAGGCAGAACCGATTACAGCGTCATTCCGATTGAGAACACGATTGAGGGCTCGGTCAGTCTTCATATGGATTGGCTTGTGAATGAAGTTGAGATCCCGATGCAGGCGGAGTGGGTGTACCCTTCGAAACAGAATCTGATCGGCAGCCGAGCTGAGTTTGAGCGGGCAGACGGGAGCATTGATTTTCAACAGATTACGAAAATTTACTCTCATCCTGTAGCGACTGCTCAATGTCGGCAGTTTCTCTCACGCAATGTACCTGGTGCGGAGCTGGAGCCGGTAGGCAGCACTTCTGAAGGAGTACACATTGTGAAGCAGAACCCGGGGAAAGGTTGGGCGGCCATCGGTACCTCGCTGGGTGCTGAGACGCATGGGCTGGATATCCTGTCCCCGTCAATTACGGATCACGACAATAACTACACCCGATTTGTGCTGGTTGGAAGCCATTCGATATCCATTCCGCGTACATCGGTGTATGTCAAGACAAGTGTTCTGGTTACGCTCCCGGAGGATGTGCCAGGAGCCCTGCATCAGGTGCTTTCCGCTTTTGCATGGCGCCGGCTGAACCTGTCCCGAATTGAGTCTCGTCCAACCAAAAAAAAGCTGGGCAACTACTACTTCTACATTGATGTTATGGAATCGGCTGAATCTGTGCTGCTGACAGCAGCTATTGGAGAGATCGAAGCGCTGGGCTGTCAGGTTCGAGTGCTCGGCTCCTATCCCGGCTTTGCTTATAATAAACAGCAATCCCCGGCAGCAACATAGCTTGAAAAGATCCCGTCGCTACTGCGACAGGGATTTTTTTTGCTTTTAGGGAGGTCAATCGCCCATTGCCTGCATAGGATGTATTATTCAATGCGGGCGATAACCTAACGGTGGCCTAAAAGAGGAGTATAGGAGGTTTGTACAGCGTGAAAATCCACATCGTCAAACAGGGCGACACCTTATATGAGTTGTCACAAAAGTATGGGGTTTCATTGGCCAAGATTATGGATGCCAATCCGCAGCTGGTGGACCCTGATCAACTGGACATCGGTGCCAAAATCAAAATTCCGGCAGAACCCGTTACCGTGCCGGACGGCTCAAGCACGTCTATCCATAAGCATACGGTGAAGCAGGGAGATTCACTGTGGAAGCTGTCCAAAGCATGGGGAGTTCCCCTTAAGAACATGATTGAGGCTAATCCGCAGCTGAAGAATCCCAAAGCTCTTTTGGTCGGAGAAATCGTTAATATACCGGCACCTTCACCGGCAGGAGCTGTCGAGAAGAAGGAAATGGAAGCAGCACCGGACCTCCTTGGCAAAACCGCACCTGGGAGCAAAACCTACACAGGTCCCAAAGAAGAGATGACGGCGCCTTCACTCCCCTTGGTTCCTGACATGCCAGAAGTCCCTGATATGCCGGAAGAACTGGAGATCGAAGTGGAGATTGCACCTGAAATTGTGGTAAAGCCAGAGATTACCGTAAGCCCAGAGGTTGTAGAGAAGACTGTGATCATTGAGAAAGAATGCCTGCCTGACATGCATCCGTCCATGCCAGCCTGCCCTGAAACGTATACGGAAGCCAGTGAGGCTATGCCTCATTTTCCTATGCCTTGTGCTCCAGGAGACTTCTCCCAGTCTATGGTAAATCCGATGTACGGAGGGATGCCGGCACCATGGGCGCCCACAGCATCCTATAGCATGCTGCCTGAAATGCCTTGTGGCTGCAATGAGGGATCGCCATTGTCTCCATATCCGATGTGGTTTGATGGGGGCATGGGTCATCCAGCGGCCTATCCTATGCCTTATGGCTCTCCAATGAGCATGAATGCAGGGGGGCATGAGATGATGTATGCTGGAGTGTCTGAATATCCAACAGCATCAGGCAGTGTATATCCACAGTCTCATGAAGCGGCCCAGCACAAAATGCAGTCTTCACCGATGGCTATAGCACCAGATTATTACGGCGGGGTACCCTACGGACAAATGATGTGGGGAGGTCAGGCGATTGCGGACGCTGGTTCCATGTATCATCAACCGATGCACGGTCAACAGCAAGGAATGGTCATGGGAATGCCATCTCAGCCGTGCCAGCCATGGTCAACATATGGAGCCGATATGAGTCCCCTCCCGCTACACGGCCCGCAAAAAGACTGCGGCTGCCATGGACTTCGTGAAGAGGATGCACCTAGCCAGAGCACGATCCAAGAAGCGGCTTCCGAGATGAGCGAAGGCAACTCAGTGACTGTAGTGAGACCGAAAGCTGCAAAGCCGGCAGCGAAGGTTTCCAAGCAGAGTGGTCGCAGCAAAACAACAAGTACAACAAGTACACCCGGCAAAAACGGCAGCGGCAAGCGTGATCGGAAAAATCCGTGGATTAATCGATAGTAAACAGCGGCAAAAGCGGGTGGGGTAACCCTCCTGCTTTTGTTTTTATATTTGGAAAAAATTATGAGTTGCTATAAAGAAGAAATACATGATATATTATGATTCCAGTCGCAAAAACGCAGCTGGCAGGTAAGAGCTAAGTATCTCAATTTAAGAAGCAGTTAGAATGATCGAGACAACTTCTGAAATTAATGCTTGCAATGACCTGGGAGACATGATATACTATAAAAGTTGCTGAGACGAGAGGTTGTTGAAGCGACGGAAACAGAATTGATCTTTGAAAACTGAACAACGAGTGAGTTAAACCGATCTTGCCTTCGGGTGAGATCAACAATGAGATGATGTAATCTCGTCAGTTTTGAAATGAGCAATTGAACTCAACTTTCATGGAGAGTTTGATCCTGGCTCAGGACGAACGCTGGCGGCGTGCCTAATACATGCAAGTCGAGCGGACTTGATGAGGAGCTTGCTCCTCTGATCGTTAGCGGCGGACGGGTGAG